>JBDSHT010000203.1:0-3699 GCA_039918315.1 Ginsengibacter sp.
TAAATATCTTTATCTGAAAGATCAGTCAGCACCGTAAATTTCATTTCTTTCGGAGTAATTTTCGAAAGGTTATTTGGAGAGGAAAAAAATTCCCAGGCAGTTTCTAAATCACAAGGAAGTTGTTGCGTTCTTTGAAGGCGGTGTATCATTTAAGGTTATTTTTTAATTAAAAAAAAATCTCTGGCATTTAAATTTTAAAGATCGCACAAAACGTTCCTACGGAACGAAGAAATGTTTTGCACGGTGGTTGTTACCCATGAAATGTTCCTAACGGAACAAAGGACAGACCAAATTTTTGCACAAAAAAAACAGATCACAGAAAAACACTAAATATTAAAATGCTGCGCACGAAATGTTCTCAACGAAACTGAGAAAATGCGCAGACTAAATTTTTGAATTAAAAATCAAGAATATTGATTGCAGAAAAACGTTGAATTTAAATGCGATATGTTCCATCGGAACAAAGTAGCCGTTCGGATTAATTGTTTGCATAAAAACAGAAATACTGTTTGCAAAAAAACATGGAATATTAAAATGCTGTGTGTTCCAACGGAACATCTTGTGGGTAGAATAAATTGAATAGTTGTGTTCGTTCCGTAGGAACGTTTTGTGCTAAAAAAAATCTCCTACGACATGATCACAACGTAATAACGATTACGAAAATCTTGAAGGACTGAAAGCATCGATTTTTACAGAAGGAGTTTTTTTATGGGCCAGGTCAGCAATAATTTTCCCTGTGGCAGGACCAAGACTCAGCCCACTCATAAGGTGGCCTCCTGCAATTAAAAGGTTCTCTGTTTTTTCTGAAAAACCTATGTATGGCAAACCGTCCGGTGTGCAAGGTCGGAAGCCATGCCAAACATCTTTTTTCTCTGGCATTTCCAAATTTATATTAGGGAAGTAAGATGGAATCGATTCCACAATACCCGCTACCCTATTCATATTGATGTCATCATTCATCTTACCAATTTCCATGGTTCCGCCATATCTCATTTTTCCATTCATCGGAGTTACGGCTACCCTTGCTTCGCAAAGAATCGCAGGAATATTTAATTTTTTTGAGGGCGAATCAATGGTAAATGAATACCCTTTCCCAGGCATAAGTGAAAGATGTTCCCCAGCCATTTTAGCAACTTGCGGCAACCAGGAACCCGCAGCTAACACCACCAAATCAGTATCAACAGCACCCGAAGTTGTAACGACCTTTTTTGCTTTATTTTTCTCTCTTACAATTTTTTGAACAGGAGAATTTTCCATGAAAGTCACACCGATGTTTTTTAAATGTGCCAGCATTTGTTTCATTAAATCATTGGGATACAAATGAGCATCGCTGCGATAATGCACTGCCCCTAAAATATCAAGTTGAACTTCCGGTTCTAACAACTGAACTTGTGACGCAGTAAGGGCTTCCACATCAATGCCCATACTTTTTCCTTTCTCTGCCAGATGTATTTCTTCCTCACCCGCTTTCTCTGTTTTATAATACATCATGATTCCCTTCTTTTCGAAAGCGAAATCAAAACCGGGAACTACCGACAATTCTTCGTATAAATGTTTGCTGTACAAATTTATATCGAGAAGGTACTTTGCAGATTTTTCAACATGCTTTTGCGTTGCACTTTTCATGAACTTGATGCCCCAATTTGCAAGTGCCAAATCCAAAGACATGTGTACATAGAACGGACTCTTTTTATCAAACATCCAGCGAATGCCTTGCGATATCATGCCGGGCGCAGCAAGAGGCACAAAGTGACTCGGAACTACCATTCCCAAATTTCCATAAGAGCAGTTATCATGCATATCACCTTTATCAATTACTGTAACATCCCACCCATCTTTTTGCAAATAATAGGCACTACAGAGCCCCATAATACCACCGCCAATTATCGCTGCCTTCATCTTTTTATTGTATTTAAATTTATTTTTTTAACGCCTGCAAATAGTAATTAATTCTGGCTTATTTTATTTAAAATTATTGAGCTGCACTTGTGAATTCTCCATTAACACGCCTCATTATTTTCAAAGGATTACTATCGTGTAAAGCAGGCGGCAGCAGAGATTCAGGACAATCCTGGAAACACAAAGGTCTGCAAAAACGCTTGATGGCATCAGTACCAACAGATGTACTATTCGCGTTGGTAGTAGCAGGGAACGGTCCACCATGCACCATTGCATATCCAACTTCTACTCCTGTTGGAACACCATTAAATAATATTCTTCCCACTTTACTTTCGAGAACAGAAATGCTGTCTTTGTAGGTTTCAAATTCTTCATGTTCGCCCATTACGGTTCCAGTTAACTGGCCTTCCAAACCATTCAAAGCTTTATTCAATTCTTTATGATCGCGGCAAACCACAACCAATGTAGAAGGGCCAAAAATTTCCTTCTGCAGGTTAGGATTTTTTACAAAATCCTGGCAGTTTACTTCGGATAAAAACGGAGATGCTTTATACTCTTTCGAATGATCTACACCATCCAATAAAACCTTCACACCTTCCTGTTCTTTTTGCGAAGCCATTCCTGAATAATAACTTTTTGAGATCGATGGATTCAGCATTGTCGCAGCAGGAGAGGCAGACATTTTCAAAGTCAATTTTTCAATAAACTTTCTTGCATTTTCATCATCAATTATAAATAACAATCCGGGGTTAGTGCAAAACTGACCACAGCCAAGAACTACCGAAGCAGCGACCTGGTCTATAATTGAATCAGAGTTTTTCATTTTGCCTGGAAGCAATAACACAGGATTGATACTGCTCATTTCTGCGTACACAGGAATGGGTTCTTTGCGATCATTCACCGCAGCTTTATAGATTGCCATCCCTGCATTTTGCGAGCCTGTAAAACCAACAGCTTTAACACCTTCGTGCGTAACCAACTTTATTCCAAGATCACTTCCTTTTCCAATGAGGTATGAAAAAACACCATCAGGCATGTTACTTTTCTCTGCTGCTTTTGCGATCGCATTTCCAATCATTTCGTTGGTGCCTAAATGCGATTGATGTGCTTTTAAAATTACCGGATTACCTCCTGCCCATGCAGATGCTGTATCTCCACCTGCGGTGGAAAAAGCAAGAGGAAAGTTGCTGGCTCCAAACACAACTACGGGTCCAATTGGCACTAACATTTTTCTTATATCAGCCCTTGGCATCGGCATCCTGTCCGGCATTGCCGGATCAATCACCGCTTCCACCCATGAACCTTCTTTTAATAACTCAGCAAATAATCTAAGTTGACCGACGGTACGGCCACGCTCCCCTACCAGCCTTGGTTTGGGTAAACCGCTTTCCAGCATCGCACGTTCAATAAGATCATCACCCAACGCCATTATTTCATCACCAACGGCTTCTAAAAAAGCAGCCCTTTCCTTACCTGATTTATTTTTATAAATATGAAAAGCTACGGTTGCTTTTTCGATTGCCTCGTTCACTTCTTCATCGGTAGCGATTGTAAATTTTTCAGGTAAATCTTCCTGGCTTACGGTACTAAAAGCAGATAAAAATTCCTTTCCTTTTGCACTTTGACTTAGCCCTAACAAGTTGTTTCCTTTTAGCATTTTTTTTATTTATTTAATCCGTTGCGGGAATGTAAGAACAGACCAGCGGATCGGAGGTTATTAAGAGGGTCAAAATTACTTAGTAATAATTTATCAGGATTTACTTAAAATGGCTTTGTGTTGTTTTATATTATCATTTTCGA
>JBDSHT010000204.1:0-8999 GCA_039918315.1 Ginsengibacter sp.
AGAATCAAAGACCGGTTTTTTATATTTCATACGATAACACGTCCCCCTGTTTTTGATACGCTTGCTGTAATTCAATCTGCGTCCAACATGCGAAATGCTTTACTAAATATTGGATATTACAATCCGCAGGTTACTTATACTTTCGATACAGTTATTAAAAAAAAGACTGAGCAAGAAAGAGTAATTATTAATTATGATGTGGCTACCGGTAATAGAACGTTAGTGGATACTTTAGCCTATCTTTTTGATCAACCGGAACTTCAACAACTTGCTTCTTCTACCAAAGGAAAATCATTGCTGCAGGAGCAAACACCTATTTCGAGAACTGCTATCAGCCAGGAAACTAACCGGCTGGTAAATCTTTATAAAAATAATGGCTATTACAAATTCACAGCAGATGAAATAAGAGTTACCGGCGATACTTCCATTGAGGCACTTACCACCGTAGCTGACGATCCCTTTGAACAACTACGTTTGTTGGCAGAAGCAAGTGCCAAGAAAGAAAAGCCTACAATCAGAATAGGTTTTCAACTTAATAATTCAGGAGACACTGCTAACCTTAAAAAATACTACATCAATCAAATAGTGGTGATGCCTGATTTTGTTCCTGGCGGGCAATATTCCGACAGTTCATTACAGGTACGAGAGTTTCCGGGTTACACCGCCAAATTCCATGAAAAGCGTTTTAAATTCAACCTATTAAATTCAAATCTTTCTATTAAAAAAGGAGATGCCTTTAACCAGGATGATTATTTTAAAACCATCAATGATTTTTATAAATTAGGAGTATGGGAAAGTCCAACAATAGATATTATAGAACGCCCTGATACCAACCTTTTGGACATGGTTGTTAAACTGATTCCATTAAAAAGATTTGGCTTTGAAGGCAATATTGAAATGAGTTATTCTGCAAGCAGTAACACTAACTTAACGGCCACATCATCAGGCAATTTATTAGGTCTTTCAGCTAACCTTTCTGTGACTGATAGAAACTTAGGAAAGTCTGCAATCAGAATGACAAATTCTATAAAAGTGGGAGTAGAATTTAATACCACACAACGCAATAGTAAAGGAAGTTTTATCAATTCAAATGAAGTTACTTATTCCAATAATTTACTTTTCCCCAAGTTTATTTTTCCGTTCTATGCATGGAACAAAAAAGAACGTATCGCAAAACAATCTTTCATTAATACCAATATTTCATTAATCAATCGGATAGATTTTTTTAACCAACAAATTTTTAATACAGGACTGGGATTCAATACTTCAAAAAAGCAAAATCAACTTTGGAGCTGGAAGATTTTCAACTTCGACTATCGACGCTTGTATAACCGCTCAGCCAGGTTTGACAGTACTCTTGCAGAGAATCCGTTCCTGCGTTACTCTTTCAATACCGCATTAGTAATGGGTAGTAGCATTAGTTTTAATGCAGCACATTCCAATCCAAGAAAACCAAACCTGGTTTCAAATTTTAAATTTAATTTGGAAGAATCCGGGCTTATTTGGGGCTTTTTAAAACAAGGAAATCGCAGTTCGCAAAATGGAAATTTCTTCAACAAATATTTGAAAGAATTTATAAAATCGGATGTTGAATATACCTACACAATTAATCACCCTAAATCGGCTATTGTTTTTCGTGGCTTTGCGGGCGTGGGTATTCCGCTTTCCAAAAGCGATACAACGCTTCCATTTTTTAAACAGTTTTTTGGTGGTGGACCTAATAGTATGAGGGGGTGGCCCGTAAGAGGCATTGGCGTAGGAGGACAGAAATTGGCACCTTACCAACTTTCCGGAGCAAGGTTTAATGATCGTACAGGTGATATCCAATTGGAAGGAAATGCTGAATACCGTTTCAATGTCGCTCCTTTATTTTCTAATGCCATTTTATTTAAAATGGCATTGTTCACGGATGTAGGAAACATCTGGAATTTTAAAAACACCAGAACGGATGGATTGCCCGATACCACTCAGTTTCAATTTAAAAATTTGTATAAACAATTAGCAGTGTCATCCGGTGTTGGCTTTCGATTTGACTTTAGTTATTTCCTGCTTCGCTTCGATGTAGGTTTCCGGTTTAAGCGGCCAAATATACTGGAAGATAATGGGTGGCAAATTCCAAATATTACGTTCCGAAACCTTTTTGGTTCTTCCCTTGCAAACCGCCAATGGAGATACGAAAATTACAGTGCAACCATAGGAATTGATTATCCATTTTAGCATCCCATTAATTGCTTTTCTGACTTTTGTCAAAAAAGAGTAAAAAAATATAACTAACTTTTTTATTATGACACAATGTTATACATTTGATTCTCACTTCTATGATTGCCGTCTAATGATCGTATCCCTCTATTGATTTCGATTTAAAACTATTTTTATTAGGCTTTATAGCTTTTTAATTAATTATTTCTTTAATCATCACAGATGAAAGATTTTAAATATTTCTTACATCAACTTTTTAGAAATCCTGTAATTGAAAAACCACGTCGAGGTTGCTATTTTTAGCAACCTCTTTTTTTTGTATAATTCTTTTGCAAAAAAACACCGTAGTATTAGTGAAAAGCCTTTCTAATAGAGGGCAGTAGAGGAATAAAGTCTCCGAGTTGAGTACTGTATTTATTCAGGTTTCTGAATCAATATTTCATCTTCATGACGCAATGATTTATCAAAAATAAAATATCCGAAAGGAATCAATGAAGCAATAAATGCTATCGCTGATTTCTTCAAACTCCAGTTCAAATTTATTTTCACATTTAAAAGAGCCAGTACAAAAAGCATGAATAATAAACCATGCACCCAGCCAGAATATTTTACCACTTCGGGCAAACCAGCAAAATACTTTA
The DNA here is from genome assembly GCA_039918315.1 of Ginsengibacter sp. GTDB lineage: Bacteria > Bacteroidota > Bacteroidia > Chitinophagales > Chitinophagaceae > Ginsengibacter. Next base: position 2,841 of record JBDSHT010000204.1, read on the forward strand.
ACGGCATTGCTATAAACAAAAGCAGCAGGTAAGAAAGTCCTTCGGAAATGCCAATCAGCCTGAACCTGCCCAGCGGTGTATTTGAAAACTTAAACATCTTTGCTATTTGAATTTTTAAAGAAAAGGATTCGTGCGAAAATAACACCAACCGCTCAACAAAAGAATCCGGAATTTTATTTTAGCATTTGGATAAGAATTGCTTTTCTCTCCAACGGAGCATTTCTAAAAATGATATCTCTTTATTTTTTATCAGTATTAATAAAAACTGCTGAATGTGGAGGCAACTTAATCTTTATTCCACCACTGCAATTAGCAACATTGGCTTTTAACAGAGTATAGCCGAAAGGCCCACCGATGCTGCCATACAGCCCTTTGCCATTCACAAAAATTTTTGCAGAAAAAGTTCCGTTATCCGGCTCACCCACCATTGGACTCATGTAAATATTTGCATTGTGACCATACACCGAAGTTGGAATTTTCGTTAGTACTTTTTCTGCGTCAATTTTTATCGTTACATCTCGTAGCCTCAACTAAATTCCGACAATTGATTATTCAAGCCCAACAAATAAATCTTCGAACTAGCATTTCTGTAAACCGATCTCTGCATTGACGCGTTGAATCAATTCCATACACGCCCTGCTATTGTGATAAGGACATTTCCAGAGACCTGCTTTATCTTCCTTCATTAATGTATCATCATCCTTTATTCCCCAGTACCATTCCCCATTAATTGTATCTTTCAATTTATTTTTTACAAAATTCCACGATGCTTTAGAGTGGTCGAAATACTTTTTGTCGCCGTTAATTTGCCACGCATTAAAATACCCAACCATGCTTTCGGCTTGCGGCCACCAATGTTTTTCTTTTATTAAATGATGGGGCGAAGATTCATACTCGTACCATAACCCGCCATCGTCATCAATAGCAATTACAACGGCATCCGCCAATTGCAAAGCAACTTCCTTAGTCTTCTTAATAAGAGATTCATCCTCTATTGATTCAGCCGCTTCCTGTAGAAGCCATGCTGCTTCAATATCGTGTCCAAATGAAATGGCTGCCGGAGACACCTTCCATGATTCATTAAAAAATAAATAAAGATGGTTGGTAGAATGATCAATTATATGTTGATCAAAAATCTGCAGCATTTGTTGAATTCTGTATTTCAATTTTTGATCCGGCCATATTTTATACAGATTGGCATACGCTTCCAACACATGCAGATGTGTGTTCATCGATTTTTTTTCGTTGGCATCTTTAGGGCTCAGCCGCAAGTCATCTATCGAAGACCAATCTCGGCTATACGCCTCAAAATAGCCGCCATATTGACTATCATGCGCGTGAAGTTCTACATCCCGATAAAGTGACATGGCCATTTGCTTCGCATCATCATTATTCGTTGCACGATAGTATTCACTGAAACCATAAATGCAAAATGCAATGGCATACACTTTCTTTTTAGTATCCAATGGAGCTCCAAGGTGATCGACAGTCCAGTAAACTCCTCCAAATTCCTTATCAATAAAAAATGAATTCAAATAGTCAAAAGCCCGTGTAGCATTTTTCAGGTATTCATCTTTGTTAGTAAGCCGATAGGCTGAAGAAAAAGACCATAATATTCTTGCGTTCAAAACAGATCCTTTAGGATCATCCGCAATTAATTTGTCGGCATAATTGATAGTTCCATAGAAACCGCCAGCCTCGTTATCCACCGTTCGGCGCATCCAATAGTCAAGAATTTCCGCCAGTTCAATCTCCATTTCATTTCTATAGGCTTCTAATTCCTTTTCCATCGATATATTTTTTCAGTGATTTGCGGAATCAATAATCATTGAAACTTAAACATGATGTTCCGCTTTTAATTCTGCGTCGAAGAAAACTTGTTCCCGTTTTTCGTTATTGTCGATCAGTTTACAAATAGTTGCTACGGAGGCATTAGAGTCCAAACCATCGGCTGGAGTATGCATTACATAATCCAGTAATTTTTCAATCGTAGAAGTTGCCACGTGCAGCCGGGTATCTGACGAAGCATAATAAATAAAAACATCACCATTTGCATCAGCAATCCAGCCGTTGGAAAATAACACATTCGATACATCCCCCACCCGTTCGATACCTTCAGGAGCCATAAAATAGCCACCGGGTTTATAAATTACTTTCGTAACATCATTAAGGTCTGTCATAAAAATGTACAACGTATAACGCAGGCCAGCAGCGGTATTTCTCACACCATGAGCCAGGTGCAACCAACCTTTATCAGTTCTGATAGGTGCCGGTCCGAGGCCATTTTTTGATTCATAAATAGTATGATACTTTTTTTCATCAATAATTATTTCCTTTTGGATAATTGCATTTTCAATGTCATCACAAAGACCAAAGCCAATGCCACCGCCGCTTCCCGAAGCAATGAATCCATCCTGTGGGCGGGTATAAAAAGCATGTTTACCCTGAACGTATTCAGGGTGAAGAACCACATTTCTCTGCTGGGCAGAAGGAGTTTTAAGATCTGGCAATCTTTGCCATGACTTCATATCTTTTGTACGAACAATTCCGCATTGGGCTATAGCTGACGACTGATCAGATGGACGTGCAGATGGATCACGTCTCTCAACACAAAAAAGCCCATATATCCAGCCATCTTCATGCTTCACCAATCGCATATCATACATATTGGTTTCAGGATCTTCAGTGCGTGGAATATTGATGGGGTATTTTTGAAAAACGAATTGATCCACTCCGTTATCGCTCTCAGCAATGGCAAAGAAAGATTTACGATCATAACCTTCCACTCTTGCTACCAACACATATTTATTATTAAACTTTATAGCTCCTGCGTTAAAGACAGCATTGATTCCAAATCGCTGTAACAACAAAGGATTCGTATCAAAATTCATATCAAAGCGCCACTCAAGTGGAGTATGCTGGGCGGTAAGAACCGGGTACGCGTACCTGTTATAAATACCATCAAACGATTCTTCGGAAATATTTTCCCTGTGAAGTAAATCCGTGTGGGCTCTAGAAAGCTCACAGAGTCTTTTATTAAACTTTGTGTTCATGATCTATATTTTATTCTTATTCGTTTTATTTAATTTCTTTCTATTCGCAAGTTGATTTCCCTAATAATTAATCGTATCTATTAAAAGGTTCTCAACCAGTTTTCCGTTTTTTTATTCTAAGAAGCGTCATCCATTTTATCGTCATTTCCTAAAATCCTTCTTTCGTCAAGCTCCTTACTAACGGTAAGCATAAATGAATCACTGAGTTTATAAAAAATAATAAACAATGCAGAGATCAATGCCCCAATGGCAGGAATAAAACTTAACATCATTTTGATACCGGTTTGTGCGGTCTCGCTTTGTGCAGCATTGGCCTCAAAGCCCCACAGAGCCAACATCCAACCTGTGATAGCCCCACCTAATGTCCAGCCTAATTTTTGCGACATAGATGAAGATGAAAATATTAAACCAGTCGCACGTCTTCCCGTTTTCCATTCTGAATAATCAGCGATATCCGCATACATGGACCATAACAATGGAAATACACTTCCAGCACAAATACTAATCAAAAACTGGAATAAGAAAATCAGGAAAATATTATTTTCATTGAAGAAAAAGAATACGCAACTCAATACAGAAGCTATCAGCATCGCATAGAGAAATGTATTTTTCTTTCCTATGCGATCGGATACAGGCTTCGCCAGAACGACCCCTACAATGTTCGCTGCCTGTCCTAAAACAAGATACAGTGTGCTATAGTTTATGGCGATATCAAGACCCGGTAATTGAAAAGCTTCCTGGCTAACGAAATAATATTTAAAATAATAAATTGTAGAACCGTCGCGGAGCGAATTAAAAATTAAAGTTGCGACGCCTGCGCCTAATAAAATAAACCATGGTTTGTTACCGGCAAGATTTTTAAGGTCTTTTTTCAATGAAGTTTTTTGCTCTTTGGGAGGTCTCACTCTTTCCTTTGTCCACGCAAATGTAAAAAAGAACAGCACTGCTGCTATCACACCATAAACAATCATTGAATACTGCCATCCCTGTTGCAGAGACGACGTTTTGCTAAAGGCAGTAACCAGAGGTTCAGTCGTTGCTAACACAAGAATACTACCGGCAAAAGCAAAAACAAACCTGAATGTGGCGAGTGTAGTTCGTTCTTTAATATTTGAAGTCATCACTCCCATTAAAGACGCATACGGAACATTGATGGCTGAATAAATCATCATCATCAAAGTGTAGGTGATGTAGGCGTAAATCAATTTTCCACTGACACTAAAATCGGGTGATGAAAAAGTAAGAATGCCTGCTAAAGCGAATGGTATAGCCATCCAAAGCAGGTATGGGCGAAACTTACCCCATTTAGTGTTAGTCCTGTCTGAAATGATTCCGATGATTGGATCTAATGCAGTATCCCAAATTCTTGTGATCAAAAACATGGTACCGGCCGCTGCTGCAGCTATTCCAAATACATCGGTGTAGAAAAATAAAAGATACACAGAGAAAAGCTTCCAAAACATTGAAGAGGCAAAGTCACCAAATCCATAGGCTACTTTTTCTTTTATAGGAAGGGTTTGATTTGCTTGCAATAGATTAATTTTTAAATTGTGCCTTTTATATATTTTTCTCTATTTTTTCGGCTAACCATTATTGTTAGTCGATTTATTTTTAAAATTTTTATCGTTTTTTCTGATACAGTTTTTCTTTCGTCGCATCTTTCTGAAATAAGATATTGGGTTTCTTATAAAACCTGATAAAATCTTTTTCAGACACCTGTCCTTTGTAGGGAACGTAATATTCATTTTCTCCATTAGCCTTTAACCCTGCATTGCGCCATGCAAGTGCATAGGAAATTTTATGATTTCCCAGGGCTTTGTAAAAAACATTCGTCCACCAATTTACATCAGGCACCCGGGCAAAACCAAACTCTGTAAGCGCCGCAATCTTTTTATTTTCACGAGCCATTTTTTCCAACATGGAAAGCAATGAATCAAGTTCTTTTATAAATTCTACATTAGCCTCGTCCCCCGCTTTCTTTTGATAGATATCAAAGCCAATAACATCAGTCCATTCGTTTCCGGGATATTTAATCATGTAGTCGGCTTCAGAAGAAAACCTGTCAGTATTATAGGCGTATAAAAGCTGATGAATTTTTTTGGTATCTCTTAAATAGCTAACCGTAAAGTGCCAGAGTTCTTTAAATTCTTCAGGAGTGCAATGGTCTTTTCCCCACCAGAACCAATTTCCATTTAACTCGTGAAAGGGTCTGAAAATTACAGGAATGGGAACACCATTTTTATCTTTTAAGTTTAGAATAAATATCGCTACTTTATCAAGCCATGTTTTGTATAAATCATTTTTGGAGGCACCAGGCAAAATAGATTGCACCGTGCCCCGAGCCGAATCCCACGCGCTTTTACCTGTCAATGGATTATTTAAATGCCAGCTTAATGTTATCACTCCGCCCCGCGCGTAAGCTTGTTTTATGAATCCTTTCATTTTATCAAAAGGTACACTGTCAAGGTTTACAGGATGATCCAATTCAAGATTGCCCAACTCAAAACCATACACCGCAGGATAGTCTCCGGTAATATCTTTTATATCACTTTTGCCTGGTACATATTTCCAACCGACGCCGTAAGCAAGATCATCCTGGTGGCCAAACATGATACCTTTCTTTTCCAATGATTTTAAATTATGGTATAAGTTTACTGTTTGCGCAGTTGCTAATGGATCGATGGGTTTATCAACTAAACTTTGATTGGATGTTGCAGATTTTGAAAATGAATCTATCAATTTCCATGTGGTGCGATCAATATCAAAAACTGTATTTAATCCTTGCTCTTCCATTGGAGGATCGCCCATATATTCATCTCCATCCTTCCACATTATTTGTCCTTTTACAGGCCGTGCTATTCCGCCAAAAGCCCAAAAATTAGCACCGGCCAACAAGCCATTATTTTTTTTGCTATTTAGCCATTGACCCAACACTTCTTTATAAAAAATATCACGGTACAAAGTTGGAGAATCAACATCATAAGAATGACCATTTCTTGGAAGACCAAACTCTTCTATCACCATAGGTTTATTTAATTCTCTTGCTATTTCTGCATGATCATCGATATACTTTTTTGTATTACTCAACACAGTTTCTATGCTCTCT
>JBDSHT010000205.1:0-3749 GCA_039918315.1 Ginsengibacter sp.
GAAATGGGTTTGGATGATAAGCAATATAAAACTTCAACGGTTTATAACCGGATTTCTCATGCAAAAAACAGTTTGATAACTCCTGATGAATACATCAATGATTATGGATTGCAACAGGAAGATATGAGGTCTAACAGGCCAATGACGGGACAGATTTACCTGGCATATTGCAATCGCTGTTTCAAAAACGGAGCCATGGATTTTGATGATCTGTTATTGAAATTCTACCAACTTTTGAGCACGCATCCCGAGAGCCTGAGCAAGTACCAACGAAAGTTTACTTACATCATGATTGATGAGTACCAGGATACGAATACTTCGCAATACCAGATCATCAAATTGTTGGGTGCTATGCACGAAAACGTGGCTGTAGTAGGGGATGATGCCCAAAGCATTTATAGTTTCCGGGGCGCTACCATTGAAAATATTTTGCAATTTCAAAAGGATTATGACGAAGTAAAAGTCGTGATGCTGGAACAGAATTATCGCAGCTCACAAATGATCCTGAATGTGGCGAATGAAATTATTGGAAACAATAAAGGGCAGATTCCAAAAAAGTTATGGACCAGCAATGACGAAGGCGAGAAGATTAAATTAGTGCGTACTGCATCTGATAATGATGAAGGTAAATACGTGGCTGATATCATCCAGGAGCAAAAACTTCGCAACCATTTGCATAATAAGGATTTTGCAATTTTGTACCGTACCAATGCTCAGAGCAGAAGCTATGAAGAAAGTCTTCGGCGGATGAATATCGCTTACCGGATTTACGGAGGTATTAGTTTTTACCAACGTAAAGAGATCAAAGATTTTTTATGTTATCTGCGGGTAATCGTAAATCCAAATGAAGAAGAATCTTTAAAACGAATTATCAATTTCCCCGCCAGGGGATTAGGAAAAACCACAATTGAAAAAGCGGTTTTATATGCCAATCAAAATAACATTTCCATGTGGAATGTGCTGGAACGTGCTGCAGAGTTTGGTTATAAGGCTTCCACTCTTGAGATCATCAACAATTTTGTGATTATGATCAAAATGTTTCAGAGTGAATTGGACAAAAAAAATGCGTACGATGTAGGAGTGTTAGTGGGTAAAAATACCGGCCTCGTAAAAGAGCTTTTCAACGACAAAACCACAGAAGGTTTGGCTCGTTATGAAAACGTTCAGGAGTTATTAAACTCCGTAAAAGAATTTACCGAAACCCCAACAGAAGATGGTGAATTACTGGATAAAAGCCTGGGAAGTTATTTGCAACAAATCACTTTATTGACAGATGCAGATGATACTAAACAAGATAGCGATGTGGTAAAACTGATGACGATACATGCTGCAAAAGGGCTGGAATTTCCGGTGGTGTTTGTCGGTGGCCTTGAAGAAACACTTTTCCCAAATGCAATGGCAATAAATACCAGAGAAGAGCTGGAAGAAGAGAGAAGATTATTTTATGTAGCGATAACAAGAGCCAAACAAAAACTTTGGCTCACCTATTCCAACACACGATATAGATTTGGTAATTTGACCCAAAACGATCCGAGCCGGTTTATTGATGAACTGCCTGAAGAGCGCCTTGACAAAGCATTTGCCGGAGGCAACATGCGCAACAATCAAAGCTCAAACCATTGGAATGCATTTGGTAAATCGGGAAATACCAGCACCGCACAAAAGTCATCACCTCAATCAAAAGAGAAACAGGCGTACATGGTTTCGCCCCCGGTTATTAAAATTAAAGAACACACTCCTTCTGCTGATTTTGCACCAAGCGACACCAGCAATTTGCAGGAAGGCCAAAAGATTGAACACCAAAAATTTGGTTTTGGAGAAGTAATGAAAATGGAAGGTGCTGCTCACAACCCTGTGGCAACGGTTAAGTTTGAGCATAATGGAGAAAAGAAGATTATGCTCAATTATGCAAAATTGAGAATCGTTGAATGATACTAAGAATACCTAACAACTTGCTAAAAAGGGAAAAAGAAGCGACTTGACGCCATCTATGGGCGGTACATTGGGCCTCATCTCACAGTAAATTTGTATTTTTGCCAATTAAATAAATAGACATGATTAAGACAGGAAATCCGGTTATTAGTATATACACAGAAATGACTCCGAACCCCGAAACGATGAAGTTTGTAGCCAACAAACTTTTGTACCCCGGCAAAAGTGTAGATTTTCAGGATGAGGAAAACGCAGCAGCCTCACCACTCGCAATGCAGTTGTTTGCTTTCCCTTTTGTAAAAGCAGTTTTTATAGCCAGCAACTTTGTTACGCTCACCAAAACTGATGATACAGAAGATTGGCAGGACGTGATCCCTTCTATCAAACAATTTTTAAAAGAATATCTCGAAGAAGGAAACATCATCATTAATGAAGAGCAACTTGCAACACGCAAAACAGAAAGCTCCAATGTAGTAAGTGCAAGTGACGATGATGTAGTAAAACGAATAAAAGAATTACTGGAAAATTATGTAAAACCCGCCGTGGAAATGGACGGTGGCGCAATACAATTTATAAGTTACGACGAAGGTGTGGTAAATTTAAAAATGCAGGGAAGCTGTAGTGGATGCCCATCTTCAATGATTACTTTGAAAGCAGGTATAGAAGGAATGATGAAGCGAATGATTCCTGAGGTGAAAGAAGTGCAGGCTGATTCTTAATATGGATTATTTGGATGAAAATATTAAAAAAAGAGGCTCAAAAGTTGGCCTCTTTTTAAATTTGATTTAAGGGATACCCAAACCCATATTTATATCTACCACGACCTTCCATACACCTGATCTCTTGGCCGATCCCGCAGTCTTCACTCATTATAAGATAAATGACTTGGTTGAAATTCAATACCAGTGCATTCTGCTTCTTCTATTTCAGTTTTTAATTTTTCAGAAACAAAATAACCAATTCCCCCTTCTACAAATTCTAAAGAAAAAAAATCTTCTTTAATTTTATCATTGAATAAGGATAATCGATTTATTGTAATTACTTCAACATTTTCCCTTGCCATCTTTAAATAATCATTAAAGTCTTCCAGAGAATTTACATTCAGCGCTATTTTTTCGGATTGATGCGTTGTTTCATAATCCTGCATTTTTCTTTTATAAATTATCTTACTTTTTTTAAAATCTATATACATCTGGTTGAATTCATACATGTGTAAAATCCAATAATCATCATAGATAATTTTATTTTTTATTACATTGAATTGAAAATATTGAATGCCGAAAGTTCGATATCTTTCTAAAATGGATTTCAATTTTCCGCTAACTAAAAGTTGAGAGGATAAAGGGCCTCCTCTTTCTATGAGATCAAGGATGTTTGCTTTCAGAGATAATTGTATATCAACTGTATAAGGTATAAAATCAATTTTTTTACCGCTTATATTACCAATAAATTTAGGTTCCTCCCAATAAAAGCCTTCAAAGGAATCCTTACGGAATCTATAGTCTTTTATATAATCATTTGCCCCACGAAGCTTAGGATTTAAAGTGAAATTAATTTTATAATATTTCATCTTTTAAAAATCTAAATTATTTAAGTGAACATTTGGGTTGCTAATGATAGCCTCCTTCGCATCATTCAAAATTTGCAATAATTTATTGTAACATGCTTCGGAATTTGCATTTGCGGGTAGCCCGCCGTGGACGCTGTCTCCAACCGCCCATTTTAAAACTTTTGTTGCGGCTTTATTTTAAGATCTGTTTATAATTTGATGCCACAACCTTTATAGGTTTTCCCATCATAAATTACTTCCACTTTAT
>JBDSHT010000206.1:0-2598 GCA_039918315.1 Ginsengibacter sp.
CACAGAATTTATTATTCAAATACCTGCCTGAATTACTGACAACTTAGCATATGTAATCATAATAGAAGAAAAAAAGATTTAAATTTCAAGTTCTGTATCAGACGCATTACAAAACAATGCAGCGGAAAACCTGGCTAACCTATAAGAAACGGACCTGCTTTATTTTAATAAACCAATACAATTAAATGGTATGAGAAAATTATTCTTGTTTCTTTCTTTCCTTGCAGTAACACTGGTTGCTGCTGCGCAAAACTTTCAAATCGACAAGCTAAAAAAGGAGTTGGACAGCCACAAACAGCAGGATACGATTCGTGTAAACCTGTTGAATGAATTGGCCTATGATTTGGGTTCAGAGCCTGAAGAAAGAAAAAAATATGCAGACGAAGCATTGGCTATTTCCCGAAAAATTAAGTACGTGAAAGGGCAGGGTTTTGCTTTTTCGCTTTTAGCTTATGCTGCATTCAGTATGAAAAATGAGTCCGAAAGTAAATCCATGTTCCATCTTGCGGATTCCATTGCTAACATAACTGGTAGCAGGGAACTAAAGGCAGATATACTTTTTAGAAAATCTAATCTTGAAACTAATGCAGCACGGAAAGATAGTCTTTTGCAAGAGGCTTATGTGCTTGCAAAAAAAACGGATAGGTTTAAATTACAGTCAAACATCCTCTTTAATATGGCAGGATTAACAGAAGATGTTTTGAAAAAAAAGAGGTTATTCATTCAAGCAGATTCTTTAGCCCAAAAATCAGGTGACATTATATACCAGGCAGGCGTTTCCGCTACTATAGCATTTACCACTAAAGATTTAAAGGAACGAAATGCATACATAAACAAAGCCGTTTCACTTGTAGAAAAAACCGGTGATCTTAAATCCCTGGCAGATTTGCTAAATTCTATTGGGAATCGAATGGCAGCAACCGGTGATAAAGACGCACTAAATTTCTTTTTAAAGGCGGAAGAAGCAGCCCAAAAATCCGGGAACAAAGTTAAGTTGTCCAAGGTGCAGAGTTTTATCGGAAGTTATTATATGAGTACAGTGAGCGACTATGCCAGGGCAATGGAATATTACCTAAAAGAACTCAAATCATCAGAATTATCAAATGACACGCTGAGCCTAGTTAATAGCTGGATTGACTTGGGAAGCTTATACACTTACCTGGGCGACCAGGGCAACGCAATCAGTTATTTTTTAAAAGCAGAAAAAGCCAATAAAAAATTAGGCGATAAGAAAATTGAATCTACTCTGCAAAGTTCACTTGGAGAAAATTACCGTCTTTCGGGAAAATACCCTGAAGCCATTAAGGCATATAATAAAGCGATAGAACTAAATAACTCTTTTTCTAAAGGCAATCTTGATTATGTCGATGAAAGTAATATTGCTGATGTTTATACAAGAATGGGCAACCTGGACTCCGCATTTTACTTCGGTTTCAAATCGCTTAAAAGAGTAAAGGAAGATGATAATGTTAGTGTAGCAGGATATACTAATGGCATACTCTCCCGTGCTTACCTCAAGAAAAATATGGTGGATAGTGCCATTTATTATGGCAGGAATGGATTGACAGCAGCAAAAGAAACCGGAACTATTGAGTTTATGCGCGACAACACATTGGCACTCGCTGATGCTTATGCTGTAAAAAAAGATTTTGCAAATGCCTATGCAAACCAACTGCTCTACATGAACTACCGCGATAGTATGATGAATGAGGAAGTGCGCAACAGGACTGCGGTGCAGCAATACACATTCAATTTAGATAAAAAGGAAGCACAAATAGGTGTACTGTATGAGCAAAAAAAAGGTCAGCGAAATATGTTAATTGGAGCAGTGGCTTTATTGGCATTAATATTAGCTGTTGCAGGATTGCTGTTTCGCAATAACCACCAAAAGCAAAAAGCAAATGCACTCTTAGAAAAACAAAAACAAGAGATCAATGAAAAAGCAAATAACGTAGAATTGTTGAGCGATGTCGGCCGCAAGATTACCTCATCATTGTCCATCGAAAAAATTATTGGCACCGTATATAAAAATGTAAACACCTTGATGGATGCCAATGTTTTTGGAATAGGAATTTACAACGATGCATTGAAACGAATTGAATTCCCTTCGACTTATGAAAATGGAGCTCCCCTTCCATTTTATGCCAATGCCATTGATGATGAAAACCGTTTTGGATCTGTTTGTTTTAAAGAAGGTAAAGAGATCATTATTAATAATCTTGATGAACAATTTAAAGATCATATACAGGAAGTAGAAACACCCGACGAAGGTGGGCAACCGGAGTCCATTATTTTTCTTCCCTTAATTAGTAAGGCCGGAAAATTAGGTGTACTCACTGTACAGAGCTTTCAAAAAAATGCCTATTCGGATTACCAACTTTTTATGCTTCGCAACATTGCGACTTATACCACCATTGCTATTGAGAATGCAGAATCTTATGATGCATTAAATAGTACACTTTCAACACTTAAATCAGCACAAACCCAATTAATACAAAGTGAAAAAATGGCGAGCCTTGGGGAACTAACCGCAGGCATTGCACACGAAATTCAAAACCCGCTAAATTTTGTAAATAATTTTTCTGAGCTAAATAAAGA
>JBDSHT010000207.1:0-14105 GCA_039918315.1 Ginsengibacter sp.
TTTGGAGTTACCAGCCAGTACCTTACTGAAGCTGACGAGTTACAAATAAAAATGGCACAAGGCGCCAAACCCGGTGAGGGCGGGCAATTGCCGGGAGATAAAGTAGATGATTGGATAGGAAGAGTGCGCCATGCGACACCCGGAGTGGGATTAATTTCCCCCCCGCCGCATCATGATATTTATTCTATTGAAGATCTTTCGCAATTAATTTTTGATTTAAAAAATGCAAATCGAAAAGCCAGGATCAATGTAAAATTGGTTTCAAAAGCAGGCGTAGGAACCATTGCAGCCGGTGTTGCCAAAGCGAAAGCAGATGTGATTTTAATTGCTGGTTTTGATGGAGGCACCGGAGCGTCTCCAATGAGTTCTATAAAACACGCCGGCCTTCCGTGGGAACTTGGTCTTGCAGAAACGCATCAGACTTTAGTAAAAAATAAATTGCGCAGCCGTGTGGTGTTGCAAACTGATGGTCAATTAAAAACAGGACGGGACATTGCCATCGCTACATTGTTAGGTGCTGAAGAATGGGGAGTAGCAACCGCTGCATTGATTGTGGAGGGTTGCATCATGATGCGTAAATGTCATTTAAATACTTGCCCGGTTGGTGTGGCTACGCAAGATCCTGAATTGCGCAAACGCTTTACAGGAGAAGCAGATCATGTAGTAAATCTATTTAAATTTTTAACCGAAGAATTCCGTGAAATAATGGCTGAGCTTGGTTTCAGAACGGTGAATGAGATGGTTGGCCAGGTAGATTTTTTAGAACGCAGAGATGGTATAAATCATTGGAAACATAGCAAAATTGATTTGTCTCCGGTTCTCTATAAAGAACCTGCTTCAAGAAATACTGGCTTATATAATATGGAGGAACAGGATCATGGACTTGAAGATATATTAGATCAGCAATTATGGAAAGCAGCCATGCCTGCGTTGGACAGCCAACAGAAAGTGAATAAAGAATTCACAATTGTAAATACTGATCGGACAACCGGAACATTGGTATCCAACGAGATTTCCAAAAAGTATAAAAGTGAGGGATTGCCCGATGAAACTATTCATTTCAAATTCACCGGAACAGCAGGACAGAGTTTTGCTGCCTTCAACACGAAGGGCGTAACGATGGAATTGGAAGGTGCTGCCAATGATTACTTTGGAAAGGGATTAAGTGGGGCTAAACTGATTGTTTATCCGTCTAAAGAATCCTTGTTTGTGCCTGAAGAAAATATCATCATCGGTAATGTTGCTTTTTATGGAGCTACCTCCGGAGAGGCATTCATTCGTGGAAAGGCAGGCGAACGTTTTTGCGTGCGTAACTCCGGGGCAAATGTAGTGGTTGAAGGCGTTGGCGATCATGGGTGTGAATACATGACAGGTGGTAATGTAATTATTTTGGGAGAAACCGGGCGAAATTTTGCAGCAGGTATGAGTGGTGGAATCGCTTTTGTTTATGATGTAAAAAAACAATTCGAAATTCTTTGCAATCCTGAAATGGTTGATTTGGACACCGTGGAAAATGATGATGAATCATTGTTACATGAAATGATTCAAAAGCATTTTGAAAATACAGGAAGTACAGTTGCTAAATTTATTCTGAATGATTTTGATAACCAGTTGAAAAATTTTGTGAAGGTATTTCCGAAAGATTACAAAAGGGTGTTGGCTGCAAAAAAAGTATCTGCTGTTGCGAAAGTGAACAAATAAGAAATTGATAAATAAAAATATTAAGAGCGAAAGGAAGCAATGATGATTTTGGAAATGTGAGGTTTTGATTTTGGTTTTATAGCGTGTCGAAAAAATAAATATTGAATGGCAAAAATTACGGGCTTTTTAGAATTTACCAGAGAACTTCCCCTGAAGCGCCCGACGCAGGAGAGGGTTAATGATTACGATGAATTCATAGAAAGATACACTGATGAAAAATTAAATCAACAATCTGCAAGATGTATGGATTGTGGGGTTCCTTTCTGCCACAGCGGTTGCCCTGTCGGAAACCTGATTCCAGAATTTAATGACGCGGTGTATCGCAAGAGTTGGAAAGAGGCTTACGAAATACTTACTTCAACAAATAATTTTCCTGAATTTACTGGACGTATTTGTCCGGCTCCCTGCGAAACGTCTTGTGTGTTGGGAATCAATCAACCTGCCATTACTATTGAAGAAATTGAAAAGCATATTATTGAAATTGCTTTTGAAAAAGGTTTCGTGCAAGCCTGCATTCCTAATGTAAGAAGTGGTAAGAAAATAGCTGTTGTGGGTTCCGGACCTGCGGGTCTTGCGGCGGCAGCTCAATTAAATTCCGCAGGACATACTGTTACCGTTTTCGAAAAAGACGATGAACCGGGCGGTCTCTTACGGTATGGCATACCCGATTTTAAATTAGAAAAATGGGTTGTGGAAAGAAGAGTAAATCTCTTAAAAGAAGAAGGAGTGGAATTTCAGTGCAATGCCAATGTAGGGGAGAACATTAATGTAAATGATTTGCTGCGCGAATATCATGCGATCGTGCTGGCTGGGGGCTCTACTATTCCGCGTGATTTGCCAATACCAGGAAGAGAATTAAAAGGAATTTATTTTGCGATGGATTATTTAAAACAGCAAAATCAAAGGGTGTCAAATAAAGAGGTTATTGAAGAGAATATTTTAGCCGAAGGCAAAAATGTAATTGTAATTGGTGGGGGAGATACGGGAAGTGATTGTGTAGGAACTTCTAATCGTCAAAAAGCAATTTCAGTTACACAATTTGAATTGATGCCTAAGCCTCCGCAAAGTCGTACTGATTATATGCCATGGCCTACTTATCCCATGATATTAAAGACTACCAGTTCTCATGAAGAAGGAGTTCAACGTTCATGGGCAATAGCTACTAAAGAATTTTTAGGAGACGAAGAAGGGAATCTCAGGGCATTGAAAATTGTTGACCTTGAATGGAATTTCTCTCAGCAAAATCAGCCTGCAAAATTTGAGGAAATTCCTGGTAGTGAAAGAGAATTGCCATGCGAGCAGGCGTTTCTTGCAATGGGGTTTGTGCATCCGCAACATGAAGGTCTGCTACAGCAATTGGACATTGAATTGGATAACCGTGGAAATGTGAAAGCAACAGAAAAAGATTTTAATACCAATATCGCGAAAGTGTTCACCGCTGGTGATATGCGGCGCGGTCAGTCCTTAGTTGTGTGGGCTATTTCCGAAGGAAGGGAATGCGCCCGCAAAGTTGACGAATACCTTATGGGAAGTTCATTGCTACCTTCAAAAGATCAAAATATATTACAACAAGTATAAGTCTTTTCTCGTGTTTTAGTTTTTTTTTTGAACCTGCCTTGGGCAGGTTTTTTTTATGTCATCGGCTAAGTCTTTGAATGGGAATTTACAATTTTATAAAAAATAAAAAATTAATAATGTAACTAAATTAATTCTATTAACTATAATATTTCATGAAATTGTACTTATTATATAACATCAATAAATAAAAAATGTGAAATAATATTAAAGATATGATACCATAACGCTTATATTTGAAAAAATAAATTTAAAGATGAAAAAATCAAATGTGAGCAAATCAATTCCTTTTGTGATTCTAGTGAGTGTGGCGGTTCTTGCTCTCCTGGTTCCTTCGGTAGCTTCTTTGCCTAAAGTGGAGGCGTATAATTCAGCCGATATTGCCTGGATTATTGTTGCCACTGCCCTGGTTTTTTTAATGACTCCCGGCCTGGCTTTTTTTTACGGCGGTATGGTGCACCGAAAAAATGTGTTATCAACCATGATAAAGAGTTTTGTAGCAACTGGTGTCGTAAGTGTATTATGGATCACAGTTGGTTACAGTCTTGCATTTGGCGATTCGATCGGCGGTTTCATTGGTAATCCATTTACCCATCTCTTTTTCAAAGGAGTAATTTCAGGTGCTCCGTGGAGTCTTGCACCCACGATTCCCCTGATGTTGTTTGCTCTTTTTCAAATGATGTTTGCCATCATTACACCCAGCCTCGTCGTAGGTGCCGTAGCCGAAAGAATACGATTTTCATCTTACATACTTTTTATTTTATTGTTCAGCTTGTTGGTGTATTCGCCAATTGCCCATTGGACATGGCATCCTGAGGGTTTTTTATTTAAAATGGGTGTGCTTGATTTTGCAGGCGGCACTGTGGTTCATATTTCTGCTGGTTGCGCTGCACTTGCCGGAGCTTTGGTTTTGAAAAGAAGAAAAGTGCACCTGGATCATAAAGAAATTTCTCCCGCTAATATTCCTTATGTTTTGATAGGCACAGGTTTACTTTGGTTTGGCTGGTTCGGTTTCAATGCAGGTTCCGCATTTTCAGCAAATGGATTGGCGGTTTCTGCCATGGCAACTACTAATACGGCTGCCGCTGCAGGCGGACTTGCATGGATGTTTTTTGATGTAATGAAAGGAAAAAAACCCTCAGTCCTTGCATTCTGCATCGGGGCAGTTATTGGACTTGTAGCGATCACACCGGGAGCTGGTTATGTAGCAATACCTCAAAGTATTTTTATTGGAGTAGCTGCTGCTATTATTTCAAATATTGCTGTTTATTATAAATCAAAATCCATTCTTGATGACACATTGGATGTATTTCCCTGCCATGGTGTTGGGGGAATTGTAGGAATGATCTTGACCGGCGTGTTTGCAACAAAATCTGTAAATGCTTTTGGGAATGATGGTTTGTTTTATGGTAATCCTTCTTTCTTTTTTACTCAATTAAAAGGTCTGGCAATTGTAGTCACTTACAGCTTCACCATGTCGTATGCAATTTTCAAATTTATAAATTGGGTAATGCCAATGAGGGTTAGCGAAGCCGATGAAGAACTGGGGTTGGATGCATCACAACATGATGAAAAATATTTGCAGGGAACCTTATTGGTACAACATGATGGCGCTTTATTGCTCGAAGAAAATACGGTCGAATTTGAGGAAGCACATTAATTGAAATCAAATTATTTACCATGTTTAAAATCGGAAAGAATGCTAAAAATTATTGGTGCCACTTTATTGGTTTGTTTGTGCTCAATCGGACTCCATGCACAGGATTCTTCAGATGTTTCTTTGTTTAAAATATCAGGTTCCGCTGACATGTATTTTAGAAGCGATTGGAACAACCCTAAGCATATAACCTATAATAATTTCACCAGTTTTACGCAATCTCAAAATTCCTTTGAACTCGGAATGGCATCAGTAAAACTGGAACACGCGATCGGAAAAGTCGGAATGATTGCGGATCTCGGGTTTGGAAAACGGGCCGAAGAATTTTCGTATAACGATACCCGTTCTGGTGTTGCCATTAAACAGCTTTTGATAACCTACGCTCCTTCATCAAAATTGAAGTTTACCGCAGGTAGTTTTGCAACGCACATCGGTTACGAACTGGTGGATGCCTACCTGAATCGCAACTACAGTATGAGTTACATGTTTTCCTTCGGGCCGTTTTTTCATACCGGATTAAAAGCAGATTTTCTGTTAGGCAAAAAAAATACTCTGATGGTTGGAATCGCCAACCAATCTGATTTAAAAAGCGCGTCTGTTTTACCGAAGATGGTTATTGCACAGTTTGCGACGACATCTGGCGATGATAAATTGAAAGCATGGATCAATTTCCAGGGTGGAAAAACGAATGATTCCGGCAGGTTATACCAGGGAGATTTGGTGCTGAATTATACGCTATCGGAAAGTTTGAGCCTGGGTTATAATGGAACTTTACAATCCAGGGAAACAAAAATTTCAGGAAAGTGGGAATCGCCCCGAATGTGGTATGGGTCTGCGTTGTATATTAATTCTGATGTCAGGCAATGGCTGGGTTTTACGCTGCGCGGAGAATATTTTAACGATCAAAAAAATGTGCTTGGCTTTGGTACGGATATTTTTGAAACTACCCTATCAGCCAACTTTAAAATAGATAACCTTACGATAATTCCTGAAATCCGATTTGAAAGTGCTGGCACAAAAATGTATTCATCACACAACGAAAACATGGTAAATAAAACAGGCAATTTTTTGGTAGCCGTTGTTTATCATTTTTAGAATTAAGGGTTTACTGTACTTTCATGACTTTATCTTTTTGCCATAAAATAATTTCATTTCATTTGCTTTTTTTATGCAGAGTTTCTTCCTGCATTGATGATCCCAAATGAACAGCGCATCACCAGTTTTTCATACGTTTCTTTTATCGGATCTTTTTCTGTTTCCAGTTTCCGTAATTGAGACATTGCATATTGCTGAATCGTAATTAATGGTAATACAATTTTTTCCCTCATGCCCACTGATAATTGTTCCACCGGATATTCCTCCATTAATTCATTGTGACCTGTTAGTTTTAAAATGTATTTTTCAGTGATGATATATTCCTCATAAATCATTGTCCATATTTCTCCAAACTTTGGGTCGCGTGATAGATAGGCGGTCAACGGAAAGAAACATTTTTTCATTGCCATTTCACAATTATCAATTAATGTTTTGAAAAATAATGACTTCTGATAAAGTGTTTTTAATTGAGATAATTTTCCCTGTTCTTCCATTTTTGCCAGTGCGGTGCCTACGCCAAAATAGCCGGTCACATTTTGTTTAAGCTGACTCCATGATCCCACAAAAGGTACAGCGCGCAAGTCTTCCATAGTTATTTTGCCTGACCCTCGTTTGGTGGGCCTGCTTCCAATATTGGTTTTGCTGTAATACTGGAGGGGACTTACTTGTGTGAGATAATCCATAAACTCCGGGTGATTCTTTAGGGAACTGTAAGAAATAAAACTTTCATCTGCGAGTTGCTGCAGCAATGCTTCTTCTTCTTCTTCAAGGGTTATATATTTCTCAGAAAAAAGATCGTTTGAAATTCCAGCATGAATCAACTGTTCGATGTTGTACTGAGCGGAATCTATTGTTCCAAAATTTGAACTTACTGTTTGCCCCTGGATGGTCAATTGAATTTCTTTATTGGCAATGTTCTTACCCATCGAAGCATAAAACTTATGTGTCTTTCCGCCTCCTCTTGCAGGTGGGCCGCCGCGTCCATCAAAAAATACAACATCTATTCCATGCTCTTTTGAAACAGAGGTCAATTCTTCTTTCGCTTTATAAATGGACCAGTTTCCCATTAAATAGCCTCCGTCTTTTGTGCCATCTGAAAAGCCCAGCATCACGGTCTGTGTATTATTTCTTTGTTGCAAATGTTCACGATATCTTTTATTCTGGTACAATGTTTTCAAAATAATTCCTGCGTTTTGAAGATCTTCAATGGTTTCAATTAAAGGGACGATATCAACTTTCAATGAATCTTTTTTCCAACCACATAAAATAAACAGAGCATATACTTCAAACATGTCCAAGGCGGTTTCGCAATGGCTTATAATGTATCGGTTGCATCCTGGTTCTCCATTGAAGGATTGAATTTCCTGAATAGCGCGAATGCTTTTTAAAGTGTCGTCTATTGTTGCTTCTTTATATTCTTTGGATTGCAATGCTTCCTCGTTTGCATTAATAAATTCAATTTTTTCCTCGCCTGTTAATTGCAAATAATTATGGGGTAATACATCACCTTCTTTTGCCAATGCAGCAAATACTTTTTTATGAATAGAACTATCCTGTCTTATATCAAGAGATGCAAAATGTAATCCAAAAATATGTACTTTGTTAGCAAGGTTTTCTACCAAATAAGCAAACAACCCGTTATGCTGATTGATTAAAATATCTCTCAGATCATCCAGTATTTTTAAAATTTCTTTTTGAGTTATGTCGGTTCGATTTCCTGGTATGAAAATGTTATTATACAATTGTTTTTCGAGGTCTGCGACCATAGCTTCTGCGCCTTTGAAAGTCAATCTACGCCTTAGTTTACGCACTTCCAGGTAATAGCATTTAATAATACTTCCTCTTAAAGCGGCAGCTACTTTTAAGGTGGTTTCGGTATTCACAAAAGGATTTCCGTCTCTGTCTCCGCCCGGCCAAAAACCCATTTTAAAAACAGGATTTTTATCATGCACTGCTTGTGGGAATTGATTTTTCAAAAAAGTAATACTCCTTCCTGCGGCAGCGAAAAATACATTCTCCAAATACCAAATTAAACTCGTTGCTTCATCAAATGGAGTAGGTTTTTCTTTTTTGAAAAACGGAGTTTTTCCTAATTGTTGTAAATAAATATTGATCTGTGCAGTGTTATTTTCTGCCAATGATTTGGAAAGATCATTGATAATACCCAGCACAGTGCCCGGATAAAATTGTGTAGGATGTGCTGTCAGAACAAGTTCTACAGAAAAGTCCTCCAGCTTTTTAGACAGGGCTTCTTCTTTTTTTTGCTGAAGCACTTCCATTTCCAATTGCTTTAAAGTACCCGCACCTCCCGTGTCGTGCACTTTATTAAATGCAGCATCTTCAAGTGCATCAAATAATACCACCTGCCGCTCTATAAATTGGATGAAGCGAAAAAGTAGATCAACTTTTTCCGGTTCGGAATTAAATGAATCTTGTTTAGAAAAAAAATCTTCAATGATTTCTGAAGGGCTCAATTTCTTTTTATAACCGTCCTCACAAAGATTAAAAAATAAGGACAATAAAATTCCGGTTTTTTCAATCCGGTGAAATGGCAGAGAAGTAAAAAGACTGTTGTACAACTGGTATTTTAAGGCCACATAATTCTTAAAATTTCTTAGCCCCTGGGCGTTATGAATATCCATTTGCGAAAATTAGTAAGATATTACCGGAATTTAAAAAAAACACCAGATAATTTTTAGAAAGATGCAATTAATTTTAAATTCTTTTTAAACTTTGTTCTTTTTTGATTGATATTGTTTATTTTTGGATTCATCATTTTGACAAACAATAATAATCATATCGTGTCTCCAACCTTTTTAGAAGTGTCTCCCATTTCTATTTCTACGATTATTATTACAACCCGTAAGGGTTAAAATAATTCATATCATCCTTTGGGCTCTTTAGCTTTTTCTTGAAAAAAATTTCAATCAACAAATATTTTATATCTCTCTATAGTATGCAAATTTTAAAATTCGGCGGCAGCTCTGTTGCTAATTCCAGAAATATAAACTCCGTCATCTCTATCATAAAAAACGCAGCATCCGATGACGCGAGATTGGTCGTAGTACTTTCAGCATTTGGCGGTATTACAGATGCGTTAATTGAAACTGTAAACCTGGCATCTAAGGCAGATATTTCTTACCAGGAAAAATTAGATGGAATTGTTCAGCGACATCTTCAGGCGGTAAAAGAGTTGATACCTCTCGACAAACAAAGTAGTGTCTTGAGCATGGTGAAAAAGCGCTGCAATGAGATAGAAGATATTTGTAGAGGCGTTTTTTTGTTGAAAGAATTAACCTCACACACTAAAGATTCTATCGTTAGCTATGGTGAAATATTATCGACCTCAATTTTTTCTGCTGCACTAAATTCTTTGCAAATAGAAAATTGCTGGAAAGATTCGAGAGAGTTGATAATTACCAATTCTGAATTCGGTAGAGCCAGCGTGGATTTTGCAGCTACCAATAAAGCGATCTCCCAATTCTTTTCTACTAATGCTACGAAGTTGTGCATAGTTCCGGGTTTCGTAGGAAGTGATAAAAATGGAAATACCACCACTCTTGGAAGAGGTGGTTCGGACTATACTGCATCTATTTTAGGCGCAGCTTTGTTAGCATCCAATGTTCAGATATGGACTGATGTTTCGGGTATGATGACTGCAGATCCAAATTTGGTTTCAAATGCGAAAATAATTCCTGCAATTTCTTACCAGGAAGCAATGGAGTTGTCTCATTTTGGAGCGAAAGTTATTTACCCACGAACCATTCAACCGGTGATTGCCGGAGGCATTCCGGTATGGATAAAAAATACTTTTTCGCCAAATGATGCAGGTACTAAAATTCAACATGAAATTCAAAAAAACGGTAGCATCATCCGTGGCATTTCAAGCATGGGAAATCTTGCGCTGCTAAGCCTTGAAGGTAGCGGCATGGTTGGCATTCCGGGATTTTCCAAAAGATTATTTGAAGCATTATCGAATGAAAAAATAAATGTAATTCTGATTACACAAAGTTCTTCGGAATATTCTATTTGCGTAGCAGTTGAGGAACTCTCGGCTGACAGGGCAAAGGAAGTGGTAGATGAAGCATTTGCGTATGAAATCGAGACTCATAAAGTAGAAGAATTGAAAGTGGAAAAATCGCTTTCTATTATTGCGTTGATAGGAGACAATATGAAAAACCATCCGGGAATTAGTGGCAAAATGTTTGGGGCCCTGGGTCGTAATGGTATTAATGTTCGTGCCATTTCACAAGGCTCCTCTGAAAGAAATATCAGTGCTGTTATTTTTAAAGACGATGTAAAAAAGGCAGTGAATGTTTTGCACGAAGATTTCTTTGAAACGACTTACAAACAAATAAATCTTTTTATTTCCGGGGCAGGAAATGTGGGTAGTAAATTGTTGGCGCAATTATGCGAACAACAAACCTATTTGCAACAACACTTGAGATTGGAAATCAGAATTGCAGGAATTTCCAACAGCAAAAAAATGTTTTTCAATGAGAAAGGAATTGACCTGAATAATTGGAAAGAAATTTTGCAGGATGGAGAAGAGATGAAACTGGAATCCTTTATTGAAAGGATACAAAATAAAAATTTACGCAATGCTGTATTCGTGGATGTAACTGCCAATGAAGAGATAGCAAAATCTTATGAAGAGTTTCTGAAAAAAAGTATTGCGGTGGTGGCTTGCAATAAAATTGCCTGCTCATCCTCTTATGATTATTATAAAAAACTAAAAAAAGTATCACAGGAGTTCAATACGCATTTTCTTTTTGAAACCAATGTGGGTGCAGGTTTACCGGTGATTGGTACTTTGAATGACCTGATTAGAAGTGGTGACAAAGTGCAAAGAATTGAAGCGGTGCTGAGTGGCACACTCAATTTTGTTTTTAATAATTATACCGGCGAAAAGAGTTTTGCGAAAGTGGTAAGGCAGGCTCAGGATGAAGGATATACTGAGCCCGATCCACGTCTGGATTTGAGTGGAATTGACGTTGCCAGAAAGATCATGATCCTCGCCCGAGAATCCGGTGAAGAATTGGAAATGGATGATATTGCCAATGTTTCTTTTATGCCGGAAGCATGCATGAAAGGCGATGTTGAAAACTTTTATAAAGAGATGGAGAAAAAAGAAAGCCATTTTGCAGCCTTAATTAAAGAGGCTTCTGATGCAGGAAAGAAATTGAAATTTGTTGCAACATTCGTTGATGGCAAGGCTTCTGTCGGACTACAGCACATAGATCCACAACACGATTTTTATCATTTATATGGAAAAGATAATGCGGTTTTGTTTTACACTAACAGGTATGTGGAACAACCTCTTGTGATTAAGGGAGCAGGTGCTGGTGCTGAAGTTACAGCGTCCGGAGTTTTTGCTGATATCATAAGAGCGGGGAGATAAAAGTTTTTTCTTATTGAAATTTAAGATGGAGTATTTGAGATAAATAATTGATGGAAATCGAAAACATTAAAATGGAAACAGGAACGAGAATAAAAGTATTGGCTCCGGCAACTATTGCCAATTTAGTTTGTGGGTTCGATGTGTTAGGAATGGCTTTGAATAATCCTTGCGATGAGATGGAAATCAGCATGAGCCAAAAAAGTGGCATCAGCATTCATCATACGGATTCTTTCAACCTGCCAACTTTACCAGAGCAGAATGTTGCGGGCGTGTCATTGTTAGATTTAATGAAATCGCTTGATGATGAAATTTGCTTTGATGTTATTATAAATAAGCAAATAAAACCCGGTAGTGGCTTAGGTTCCAGCGCAGCGAGTTCCGCAGGTGCAGTTGTTGCTGCCAATTATTTATTGGATAATAAATTTTCCAAAATAGACTTGGTACGCTTTGCTATGGCAGGAGAAAAGTTAGCATCAGGAGTGAAACATGCGGATAATGTTGCGCCATGCATCTTCGGTGGCGTTACGCTTATTCGTTCCATATTTCCATTGGATATTGTTTCAATAAAAGCTCCTCCATTGTTTGTCACGGTCGTTCATCCGCAAATAGAAGTGAAGACTTCCGATTCCCGTGAAATATTACGCAAGGAAGTTTTATTGAAGGATGCTATAAAACAATGGGGGAATATCGCGGGTCTTGTTGCAGGTTTTTTACAAAGTGATTATGGATTGATCAGTCGCTCCCTGGAAGATGTAATTATAGAACCCGTACGTAGTATGCTTATCCCCGGATTTGATGAAGTCAAACGCAGATGCATAGACGCAGGTGCATTAGGCGGAGGCATTGCAGGATCTGGCCCTTCCATATTTATGCTTTGCGAAAAGAATGAAGTGGCTGAAAAGGTTGAGAAAATCATGCAAGATGTTTATGACAGCACCGGCCTGAAATACAACACGTATGTTACCACGATAAATAATGAGGGCGTGAGAATAGAGAGTGAAAATGTAGAATCAAAATAATGCCTTCGTCAAAACAGAAAATTAATTAAAAAAATATTTTAATAAAGCAATGAACTATTTCAGCACTAATAAC
Organism: Ginsengibacter sp.; assembly: GCA_039918315.1. Taxonomy (GTDB): domain Bacteria; phylum Bacteroidota; class Bacteroidia; order Chitinophagales; family Chitinophagaceae; genus Ginsengibacter. The sequence continues at coordinate 12,522 of JBDSHT010000207.1, forward strand.
CAATCGCCTTCTGTAAACTTTAAAGAAGCCACCATCAAAGGGCTTGCGCCTGATAAGGGATTGTATTTTCCAGAAAGAGTTCCGGAGATTGAAAATGAGTTTTTTAAAAACATTAAACAGTTTTCTAAAGAGGAGATTGCTTTTAAAGTTATTGAGCCTTATGTAGGAAATGTGATACCTCCTGATGAACTGGGAAGAATCGTTTCTGAAACCGTCAACTTCGATTTTCCTTTGGTTTCTGTTGACAAAAATATATTTTCTCTTGAATTATTTCATGGGCCTACGCTGGCATTTAAAGATGTGGGTGCGCGTTTCATGAGTCGTTGCCTTAGTTATTTTGTAAAAGATAATAGCCGGAAAGTCACAGTGCTGGTAGCGACTTCAGGCGATACAGGTGGTGCTGTTGCCAACGGATTTTATGATGTAGATGGTGTGGATGTAGTGATCCTCTATCCATCGGGAAAAGTGAGCAGTGTGCAGGAATTGCAATTAACTACTCTGGGGAAAAATATTAAAGCCTTGGAAGTGGACGGCTCTTTTGATGATTGCCAAAGCCTCGTAAAGCAAGCATTTGCCGACGAATCATTGAACAAAGAAATTTTTCTCACTTCGGCAAATTCTATAAATGTTGCACGTTGGTTGTCGCAACAGTTTTATTATTTTTTTGCATACCAGGCTTGGCCTGATAAAAATAATCCACCGGTGATAAGTGTGCCGAGTGGAAATTTTGGAAATATTTGCGCGGGACTTTTAGCCCATCGTACAGGCCTTCCTTTTAGCCACTTTATTGCCGCATGTAATGCCAATAAAGTTTTTACAGATTATCTGCAAACACAAAATTATTCTCCTGTAGAATCAATAGCAACTATTTCTAACGCGATGGACGTGGGTAGCCCGAGCAATTTTGTTCGTATCCTCCAAATATTTAATAATCAATTTCCGGATATTACAAATCTGATCAGCAGTTATTCTATCACCGATGATGAAACAAGGAAAGCCATTCAACAAGTTTATGTAAACAACCATTATTTGATGGATCCACATGGTGCTGTGGCTTATGTTGCTTTGAAAAGATATTTACAAAATGAAAACAGTAAGGCAGGTTTATTTTTAGAGACAGCGCACCCGGTAAAGTTTTATGATGTGGTGGAGCCTGTTATTAATGAAAAAATTTCATTGCCTGATTCGGTAAAAGATTTATTAAGGTTGAAAAAGCAAAGTACAAAACTGGCAGTAAATTATAACGACTTAAAGAATTATTTACTGTCTGTCTAAATTTTGGTTTCTCCATGTTCCAGCGGAACATCTTATGGGTAGAAAGAATTGCAGATTTAATAATTGAATGGTAATTTCCGTTGTACAAGACGTTCCTAACGGAACGATGAAACGTTTTACAAATTTTGGCTACCCACAAAATGTTCCTAACGGAACAAAGAAACGCGGTAATTGTTTTCAACAAAAAATTCCTTTTTTTAATTTATGAATTGTAAAACAAAAATATCGGTGGCTTCAAAACATGCAATATTAAAATGACCTATGTTCCAGCGGAACATCTTATGGGTAGAAAGAATATGCAGATTTAAT
>JBDSHT010000208.1:0-9787 GCA_039918315.1 Ginsengibacter sp.
GGCCGGGCTTTCAGATGCTTTAACCGCAGGATACGCAGTGTTGGAGAATGGCGGCACCGCTTTAAATGCGGTAAAAGCTTCGGTTGTTGCGTTAGAAGATCATGCGCTTTTTAACGCGGGCAAAGGCTCAGTTTTTACAAAGAAAGGTTTGAATGAAATGGATGCGGCCATCATGGATGGAAGTAATTTAAATGCCGGCGCAGTAGCCGGAGTGCGAAATATTAGAAACCCTGTAGAACTTGCTGAGGAAGTAATGTTGCACAGCGGCCATGTATTTTTAAGTGGAAAAGGTGCGAATGATTTTGCGATCAAACAAGGAATAAAACTAGAGCCCGATGAATATTTTTTCTCTCAATATCGTTATGATCAATGGCGCGAAATAAGGGATAGTGATTTATATCAATTGGATCATAAAGCGGATAAACTGGTTGGTTTGATGAAGGATAAAAAGTTTGGAACAGTTGGCGCCGTTGCTTGCGATGCAGACGGAAACCTTGCCGCAGCAACCTCTACAGGCGGTATGACTAATAAACGTTTCGGTAGAATTGGTGATAGTCCGATGATTGGTGTGGGCACGTATGCTAACAATAAAACTTGTGCAATTTCATGCACCGGGCATGGGGAGATTTTTATAAAAGCTGTTGCCGCTTACGATGTTAGCTGCCTGATGGAATATAAAAATATGACTTTGCAACAAGCTTGTGAAGAAGTTGTTTTGAAAAAATTGCTTGCCATGCAAGGTGATGGTGGTCTTATCGGAATAGATGCAAAAGGTAATGTAGCATTGGTTTTCAACAGTGCGGGTATGTATCGTGCTTTTAAAAATAGCGATGGAGAAAGTTTGATCGCGATTTACGGCAGTTGACTGAATTCAATATTTATTTTTGTAAACCCTGTATTCTTTAAAAAGGTTTCCATAACAGATTTACTCCGATCATTTGCGCGATTTAAAATATTTTGAGCAAGAGCATTTTGTTGTACGCGTTCGCTGATTTTTCTTTTTAAATCGATGATGGCTGTTTCACTCCAATCACCTTCTTCGGAGAATATTTCAAAATTGGAAGGATTAATAATTACCTGGAGTATGGAAGCAGTTGGCAACAGCAAATGAATTGAATCTCCTGTAACATGGATATCGTTTTCATTTAATTTTTTCAGATCCGTGCCTGCTACGGCTTTGCCACGACCAATAATTACCAATCGATCAAGCGAAGGAGTTAGTAAAGTGCCCATGGTAGTTGGCAGCAAAGAAGGTAAACCATTTCCCACTTTAGTGCTGTCCATCACTATCTCATCCGAATAAGTAATGCTTACCAACGTAGCAAGTGAATGAATTTCTTTTACAAGAATCGGGGTTTCCTCAATTACGATCGGTTGACTTTTAAAAATATTTTTAAATGAAGGGAGCCAGTTTATTTTCTGAAAAAGAAAAATAATCAACAAAACAGATGCTGCTATTATCAGTATTTTTTTTAAAGATTGTCGCATCTATTGTAATGGGATTTTTGTTGATGAATAATTTATGTTGATGTTTTTATACCCCAATTTTTGTAAAAAATTATTGATAAATAATGATGCATTTGTTTCTGCGGTTACCAATATGCCTAATGATTCTACGCTTCCTCTGATTTGCTTTTCGGCTTGCGCGGCAAGAGCATCTTTTTCTTGTGCTGTGAAATTGCTTCTGAAAATTGAGACTTCACGGTAGGCAGTTTTAATATCCTCCGGTTTAATATTTAGATAAAGCAATTTGGCATGTGGAAGCGTGATTGTAATTCGGTCACCATCAATAGAAATGTCTTTTTCTGTTAGTTGTGAAAGGTCGATGCCGGCCGTTAAAGTGGCTTTGCAATTCATTAGGATCTTGCGATCGCCAATTTTGTACCAGGTCTTATTGTCATTGGCTTTTATAATTTTGGTTACCACATATTCTGCTGTGGCAAGGTTGCTCATTTTCTGCAAGCCCAATACCTGTTGTATTCCTGTTGTCTCTTTTTTAGAACTGCAGCCCATTGTCATCAGCAATAAACACGAACACATTATCAATAAAGATTTGCCCATTCCACAATTTACAAAATACCATTTTGTTGAGATGTCTTTGAATGATTAATTTAACTTTGCGCTCCAAAAATGAATTCATAATAATTTACCCGAATGAGAAAAATAGCTTTAATAGTTGCCGCAGGCAATGGAAGCAGAATGCAGGTGGAGACACCGAAACAATTTTTAATGTTGAATCAGAAACCTGTTTTATATTATACTATCCGGGCATTTTTAGATGCGTATGAGGACATGGAAATTATTTTGGTTTTGCCTGAAGACCACATTGCGAGAGGGCAGGAGATAGTCGATGGATATTTCGATAATTCTAAATTTCGTTTTTGTGCGGGCGGGCGTACAAGGTTTCATTCAGTACAAAATGGATTAGCGTTAATAGACAGTTCTGAAGAGAGCATAATTTTTGTACACGATGGAGTCAGGTGCCTGGTTACCGCGGGTTTGATACAGAAATGTTTTGAGAATACTTTGCTTTTTAATAATGGAATTCCTGCTGTTGCCTGCAAAGACAGCGTGCGTATCCTGGATGAAAATGAGAACCGGATAATTGATCGGAATACCATTCAATTGATTCAAACTCCGCAAACTTTCCATAGCAAAATATTGCTTCCGGCATTTAATATTGACTATAAAGATTCCTTTACCGACGAGGCTTCAGTAGTGGAGGCCTATGGATTAAAGGTGCAATTGATAGAAGGCGAGGATACGAATATTAAAATTACAACGCCGGTGGATTTATTGATTGCGGAAAAGATCCTTGAGTCAAGAGAAAACTAAAAAGCGAGAAAGATTTCTTTTAGTATTTAAATGTATCGTACCATTTTTTTATTAGTTTTTTCCAGGCTGGTAAATTATTGATTCGTACAAATGGATAGGACTGTTCTATGGGCCCAAACTTTTTAAAGAATGATTGAATAGAAGGAATCTCTGATCCTTCAAAATCAAATAATAAATTTTGTTCCGAAAATTCTTTAATTATTTCATGAAGTAAAAAGGCATTGGAATCTACTGCGCGTCCATCAATATCTGACGCGGATAAGAGGTAATAAATTCTTTTTTTATCCTTACAAAAAATTGAAATAGTCAATAACTTCCCATCGGATGCATTTACTTTTCTTATCAAAATTTGATCATTCAATTTTAGTTGAACACAGAGTCGGTGCAGGTCCTGATAGCTTTTACGTTTTACGTGATTTAATTTTTGAGAATAATTTTTTATAAAAGTAGCAATCGCCAATTCAATGTTGTCTGAGAAATCATAAGTTAGTTTGGCATTGACGGCTTTGGTTACAAGATCTTTTCTGAATGATTTTTTTGTTTCTGTAAAAGGTCTGTTCAATGGAAGCACGAGGTTACACTTTCTGGTAAAAGTCTCACCAACTTTGTTTGCATAATTTAAATTTATTTCTATAAAATCAAATATTCCATTTGCTGCTTTTAAAAATAAACCCGTCAGATTTTCGTCAATTCTTTGTTTGCCAAATATGCCTAATTGTTGAGTGAAGTGTGGCTGGCGTAAATAAGCAATTCCCCATTTTTTATTACAGGTAAGTGGCATCACTGCATGGTAATCATCAGCAATCAATGCATCCCAACCGGGACTCATGATATCGAGGTAAAAAGAGTTTGCATAAATCAATGAATTGTCAGCTTCATCAATGCAGGCATCCCATTTTGTTTTGTCAATGTCTTTATGTCGCACATACCTGATGTTCACTTTCTTAAATTTATTTGAGATAGTAAAATCATACCAATTATAAACTCAAATTAGTCCAAAATATTTCCATGGTAAATGCCAGCCTGTGCCGACGTGTCGGTAATATAGTTTATTCATTGTACAATGCAGCGATAGCGGAATTGGACGATAGAATAAACATAATCGGTATCAATACCCCTGTAAGTTCAAAAATTTGTTCAAATTAAATTTTTGTATATCGATACTAAACGAAATGTTTTGCAAGAATCTTTTGTTTGCAGGAATGGTGGACTTAAAATAATTACCATAGACTTTACTATACAATATTGGGATGTAAATATTTACTAGATCTTTTAAAAGTGATAACTGTAATCCTGCATCATAAATAAATTTTCCGGATGTGGCATCTTTTTTCCAGGCTTCCGCATAAGTGCCAATATCCAAAAATATCTTTAAAGGAATTTTTACAGGCAGCATTTGCAAAGGATCTAATTTCTTCGGAAAGTCTGTTTGGAAGTTAGCTGCTACAAGCCAGTCATCTGTTTTGCCAATTTTGCTGGAAAGCAAGTCTGTACGCACTTTAAAGCCCCCATCTCTGATCATTATCTGTTGTGAAGACGCGCCCTCAAATTCGTTTCTTCCTACAAAATAATTGCTGTAGGTATAATCTTCATATCCGTTTGCACCAGTCATGTTTAAATGATAGCGGTCTGTTGCAAATCGTTTATAAATCGTTCTGTCTCCCAGATATAAAAATTTACCTGCAAAAATTCTGGCGCTCAAACCTCCGCCTTTTGCATAGTTAAAAAAATAATTTCCGTCTAACGCAAGCCTCATAAAATCTTTTCCCTGCTCTGTCACAAGTTTGGCAGAGTATGGATATAAAGCACGGTTATTTTCAAATGAAAATACCAACTGGTTTAAATACCTTTTTGTTTTTGGAAAAGTAAGTACGTCTTGTTGAGAGACGCTATCCCGATAAAATGATAAACTCGTTTCCTCAATAAAATAAGTTTTCCATTGTACATATTTTACAACCTGGCTAATTGCATTTTTGTTTCTGAAAATTAATTTTGCCGAAGGAACCAATTTCGTGAATCCCATATATTTCTTAGTACCTGTGGAATCTGTAAAATCATCCATAGTAAATTTTGCGCCACTAATGGAAAGTTCTGCTTTGCGAATCAGGCCATAGCTCATGAAATTATATCCGGCCCGTGCCATGCCTGTAAAGCTTTTGCTGCCTGTTGAATACATTGGTGCCGCAAAAAAATGGAAGCGAGGTTCGGTTAAAGTATAATTATGAATTAGTCCGCCTATCATTAATTTGTCATAATAATTTAAGCCGATTGCAGGAGAAAGAAAGAAATAATTGTACTTGTCTGTTTTGCTGAAATTGAATAATGCATCTATCTTAATTTTCTTTTTATCCGGTATTTCGAGTGGGCCTTTTTTATTCAATAGTGAAAAAAGGCTATCCATGTTTGTTAGGCTTACGTCTTCTATTATTTTCTTAAAGTCTTCGGGATACGGATGTTTAAATTTCCAACGATTATAATATTCATGGAGGCAACTATCGAATAAATTTTTACCGAGATAGGTTTCTATTTTTTGCATCCACAACCCCGTTTTGTAATAAGCAATGACTGCTGAATTAGCAGGAGAAAAGTCAGCGGCTTTTGTTTCAATGGGCTGATCTTTTTTTTCCGCAATCGCAATTCTGTAAGCGAAATTGAACGGGTCTTCAGGTAATTTCTTTTCAATGAAACCCTTTGCTGCCGTGATTTCGGTTCCGTATTTTAATTGTGTGTAGCGATTGTCGAAATAGGTATTTATGCCTTCATCCATCCATGGGTGATCTCTTTCATTTGTTGCCAGAATTCCGTAATTCCAGTTGTGTCCAACTTCGTGTTCAATTACTAGATCCAATGATTGTTCATCCGGCATTGGTGAAATACTTGTAATCGTCGGATATTCCATTCCTCCATCAAAACCCATTGTTGCTTCTACGGCTGAAACAACATCATAAGGATATTCGCCGAGCCATTTACTTCGGGTTGTTATTGCATCTTTCAAAAAAGAAATACTTTTTTTCCATACCTGTTTTCCCTCCGGTGTGTAATATGCTTTTACTTCAATGATGCGGCCTGATGCAAGTCTAAGCGTGTCTTCTTTTACAATAAAATCTTTGTTGGCAAACCATGCAAAATCATGCACATTATTTTGAACATAAGTATGGGTTGTTGATCTTGAATTATTAGTTTTAGTGTTTTGCAATTTTCCGGTAGCCGCAACTTTATATTTTGATGGAAAGGATATATCTACTGTGTAATTGCCAAATTCACTATAAAATTCCCCCTGGTCAAGGTAGGGCATAGGGTGCCATCCTTTGTTGTCGTACACTGCAGGTTTTGGATACCATTGCGTTACCTGGTAAGTGTCATCAACATATCCGCCTCTTGAAAAATTAAAAGGAATTTTCACATGAAATGGAGTCGTGATTTTTATCGTTTCGCCCGGAGCAATTGGTGATGGTAAAATTAATTTTGCAACATCAATGTATAAATTATGATTTTCTAATTGCGCAGAAATATTGTTTACTTTAAAATCGAGGCGATTGATGTATCCACGTTGCTCCTCCTCTGAGAAATAAAAATCAGTTCGTCCTAATTGCAGCAATTGTTCACTGAAAGCAGTTCGATCATTTTTGTAAGCGTTAGGCCAAAGATGAAACCAAATATAAAAGAGGGTGTCAGGTGAACGGTTTGTGTAATCAATAGTTTCAAATCCATCAAGCGTTTTGTCGACATCATTCAGCGTTACATCTATTTTGTAGTTTACCTCTTGCTGAAAATAATTGGATCCGGACTGGCAAAAAACAGTGATGGGACAATACACAAGCAGAAATACAAATAGTTTTTTCACTGAATAGTCTTTCATCAAAAATATATAAAAATGAACTCACTTAATTAACCTTTGAAGAAACGTTTTTATTTTCCTTTTCCTGAAAGCAGAATCCTGATGGTATGAATCATTATTTTAAAATCAAGCGCTAATGAAATGTTTTCAATATAAATGATATCGTACTTCATTCGCTCTATCATTTGCGCTACACTTTCCGCATACCCAAACTTTACCATTCCCCAACTGGTGAGGCCAGGCTTTACTTTCAGCAATAATTTATATTCAGGATGATCCTTTGTGATCAGGTCAATGTAATATTTTCTTTCAGGTCTGGGACCCACCAGGCTCATCTCCCCTTTTAAAATATTTACTAATTGCGGCAATTCATCCAATCGCCACCGACGCATAATTTTCCCCCAGGAAGTAATACGTTTATCATGATCACTGCTGAGCATCGGGCCATTTTTTTCTGCATCAATGAGCATTGATCGAAATTTATAAATCAGAAAAACTTTACCCTTAAAGCCCACTCTTTCCTGGGTGAAAATAATTTCTCCTTTTGATGAAAATTTTGTTTTAATGGCTGCATAAATAATTGCCGGCGAAAAAAGTATCAACCAAATTATTGAAAGTAAAACATCTACTAATCTTTTTACATTCTGCTGCCATACGTTCATTAAGCCTGTATGAATTTCAATCAATGGCGTACCCAAAACATTGGTGGTGCGAACCAGCCCGCTTAAAATATCAGCGCTGTCCGGCATCATTTTTACATTGACTTCTTTTTCTGCAAGCTGTTGTAAAATCCGTTCGAGCCCTTCGCGTTCGTTGTTCTGCAAGGCAATAATTACTTCGCTTATTTGGAATTCATCAATGATCCCACTTGCATTTGAAATATCTCCCAAATGGTGTATTTCGTTTTCCGGGGAATCAACTTTATTTTTATCGATGGATACAAAACCTTTGATGCGATATCCTGTTTTTTCTGTGTTGGAAATTAATGCACGGGATAGTTCTAACGCCTTTTCGGAACTGCCTATAATTAAAGTATTGAACCAAATTTCTTCGCGCTGTAATTGTGAATGTGCTTTACTTAGAAGTAAATACCTAAAGAAATAAACAGTTGAAAATTGTATTAAAAATAGAACAAAGATCTCCCGGGAAAAAGCATAAAAATGTCCAGATACTTTCGTTAGAATAAGTATCAGAAACAGAATTATTATTCCAAAAAAAGTATTTAGAAAAGTAGATAATAATTCATTAGCTCTTGACTTGTAATAGATGTTTCGGTAGGTGCCGAAAATATGGTAGAGAATTATCCAACCTATCGGATACAAGATCAGGCCGGTAAAAAAATTCGTGTCTAATTTGAATGGAATGTTATGGTAATTGCTAAGCCAAATATAAAATAGAAGCCAACAAATCACAGACGCAATAAAATCGCTAATGGCATAGAATACAGTATGTGACTGCTTTTTCAAAGAAATAGAAAAGTAGTTAAATAATTTGGTTGCGACTTATTTTATCCAAAATCTGGTGTGCGACTTCCATTGCACGGTAACCATCAATTTCAGAAACTGCGGTCGGTTTATTTTGCCTGATTGAATCGGCAAAACTTTCCAGTTCCATTTTTATAGCATTATTTTCCTTGATGGCTGGTGCTGCTATCGCGATTGTTTTTTTACCATGATTCGTTTCTATATCAAAACTAAGAACATTTTTATCCTCCGGAGATAGGTACTTAATTATCTCAGTTTTTTTATCAAGAAAATCGATGCTTACATAAGAGTCTTTTTGGAACAATCTCATTTTCCGCATCTTCTTCATACTGATTCTTGATGAGGTAAGATTGGCAACGCAGCCGTTATCAAACTCCAAGCGAACGTTGGCGATATCGGGTGTATCGCTCAGCACATTTACACCATTGGCAAATACATTTTTCACATTACTTTTTACCAGCGAAAGAATGATATCAATGTCATGTATCATCAAATCCAGTATCACACTTACATCCGTGCCGCGCGGATTAAATTGAGACAATCTGTGCACTTCAATGAACATAGGATTTAGCTGATGTTCTTTAGCCGCCAGCAATGCAGCGTTGAATCTTTCCACATGCCCAACCTGGAATTTAATGTTGGCCTCCTTTGCCAATTTCACAATCTCCTTCGCTTCATCCATTGTGTTAGCCAAAGGCTTTTCTACAAAAACATGTTTGCTTTTTAGAATAGCCAATTTGCAGAGTTCATGATGAACGGTAGTGGGAGCTACGATGTCAACAATATCGCATGCATCCATCAATGTTGTAGCTGATTTGAATCTTTTCAGACCGTACTGTTCTTTAATTTCTTCTGCATTTTTATCCGAAGGATCAAAGAAACCTACTAATTTTATTCCTTCAATTTCTTTCCAGTTATTTAAATGAAACCGTCCCAAATGCCCTACGCCAAATACACCAACTCTTAACATAAAATCTTGTTTAATGCCGTAAAGGTAAAGCAGAACTTCTTTCTGTCTGAGAACAAAATAGTTTTTGAGTTATCAAAAAAAAAGCCCTTCAGATGAGGGCAATTATTTATTAGGATTGTTGTAACAATTTCGACTGGGAAATATAATTTGAATAAGGGCTGTACATAAAAAGGCAAGAGCCATCTTTTATTTTCTGTATGATAGGTCTGTATAATTGTTTAGGTAATGCAGGACATCCCAAACTTCTGCCGATGTAACCTTGTTTTTTTATCAGTTTGTTATTTACATAATCTGCACTGTGCATCACAATAGCACGGCTTAATGCGTTGTCATTAATTCCTTCTTCCTCTCCTTCTAACTTCAGTGAAAAACCATGTTGGCCAATGTAAGTTCCCTGCGTAATGTAAAAACCCAGGCTGCTCTTATAACTCTCAGGCTTATTCGAAAATTGACGGGCATATTCTTTGCCGGAATTGCGCCCGTGGGCTACATAAGTATTGTAGAGAACTTTATTATTTTTTAAATCAAGAACAAATAAACGCTTTGCACTGGATGGCAAACTAAAATCAACAATGGTCAAAATTTGGTCATTATTTAATTTTCCCTCATTACGCAAATATTCATATCCTTGAACAGCGTAATTATAGGCATCTTCTGACA
>JBDSHT010000209.1:0-9877 GCA_039918315.1 Ginsengibacter sp.
AATGCAACTCGTTTTCCATGTCGTCCAGATTCAAAGAATAATATTGAAAAATGTTTTTCAATGTATCATCTTCATAGGAAGGGTCTATTGTTGGCGGCTGATGCACATTGGCCAATTGCCCCAGATGATTGCCGGTTAGTATTTTACTTTGCCGGATTGACATTGGTAATTGATCCAACCCGATACCTAATTCAGTGTGGGGTTTCTCAACTTCAAACAAATTTTCAGGGCTAATTTTTGCATACCAATTACCGCCCAGGCGGGCAACATGATTTATTTTTTGCTGATCAATTTTTCCATTTGCCCCCAAAATATTTTCATTAATATGCATCACTAGCACCTCTGCTATTATGAGATTTCCTGCACCGCCTTCGGTTCCCAAAGATTTTACTTCCAGTATTTCACATTCCATCTGAACAGGGCTTTCTTTTACGCGCGGTGGTTTTACGAGGGTTGATGGCTCTTTGGTGAAACCAGATTTTACAAACTCATCCGTGTCTTTTGAATATTCGCAACTGCTTAAACTTACCTGCTGCACCATATCGTAATCCACAATGTTGATGACTACTTCCGGCACTTCTAGAATATTTTGAAGCGTATGTTTAGTGGTATTATTTCGAACCCGCCGGGCCGGAGAAAAAATTACAATCGGAGGATTGGTACTGAATAAATTAAAAAAACTAAAAGGACTGAGATTTACATTTCCTTCCAGATCTATTGTGGAGGCAAAGCAAATCGGTCGAGGCGCAATTGCATGTTGCAAAAAGTTTTGTGCCTCAAGGGTCGATATATCTTTTAGGTTTATCGTTTTGTACATAAAACAATTTCAGATAAAATATTTTGTTTGATTATTTCATTTTGAATGTCAGCTCCGCAAACTCTGCCACACTAAGGGTTTCAGCACGACGGTTGAAAAAATCATCAGCCAGTATTTCACTATCGATTAAACTTTTGACTCCATTTCTTAATGTCTTCCTTCGCTGATTAAAAGCTGTTTTTACCAAAACCCAAAAAGCTCTTTCACTTTTTACAGGAAGAAAAGTGTCGCGTGCCTTTAATCGAATCACTCCGCTTTGCACTTTTGGTTGCGGCCTAAAACATTCGTTGCCTACAGCAAATAAAAATTCCACGTCATAATAATATTGAATGAGCACACTCAACACTCCATATATTTTACTGCCTTCTTTTGCAGCAGCCCTCTGTGCCACTTCTTTTTGAAACATACCAATAACCACAGGAACATACTCTTTCCATTCAAGTACTTTAAATAAAATCTGTGTGGAAATATTATAAGGAAAATTTCCGATCACGGTAAAAGGCTCATCAAACGGCCTTTCCATATCCAAAAAACTTTTGTGAATAAGATCGTCGCTTAACGAAGGAAATTGCTTTTTCAGCAAATTAATTTTTTCGTCATCCAACTCTACTGCCTTAAAATGGATGTTGGGTATTTTTACCAGTTTCTTTGTGAGTGCCCCACCACCCGGGCCTACTTCCAGCAAATTTTTGAATGAATCTTCCTGCAATGCATTTATTATTTTTTGCACCACCGATTCATCGATTAAGAAATGTTGGCCAAGTGATTTTTTGAGCGTGTACATAGGGATGCAAATTAACCTACAATAAATAAAATCACTGCTTTTAACTAAAACGATTTCAGGAAAAATATTATCGTTGTCAATTCTTTCTTACTTTCATTTTCAAATGATTTTTTCTACTAAAGGAATTGTATTACGATCTATTAAGTATGGCGAAACCAGTGTGATAGCTACAATCTACACTGAAACTTTCGGCATACAATCATATCTCATGAACGGTGTGCGCACTCAAGGAAAAACGTCTAAAGCTTCTTTTTTTCAGCCTTCTGCTATTTTAGATTTACAAGTTTATCACAATGAGTTAAAAAATTTACAAAGAATAAAAGAAATAAAATGGGGAGTACTTTATAAAAATATTTTAAGTAACGTAACCAAAAATGCTGTCGGGTTGTACATGGTAGAATTATTATACAAATGTGTAAAGCAGCCGGAATGTAATGTTGATCTGTTTAATTTTTGTGAAGATGCTTTCTTACAACTAGACACTTGCAACGACGAAATAACAGCCAACTTCCCTTTGTATTTTTCGCTCCAATTGCCGCAATTTTTTGGATTTCAGTTACACGATAATTATTCTGAAGTCAACAATTTATTTAATCCGCATGAGGGCAACTTTACTTCTGAAGCAAATGCATCGCCCGATCATTTTGATAAAGAATTAAGTTTTTATATCTCCCAACTATTTAAGGCGCTGCACCCCAGCGAACTTATCGATATTAAAATGAACAGAAATCAACGGAGGTCTCTTTTGAAAAACATTGAAAGCTACTATGCATGGCACATTGCGGAATTTGGAAGTATGAAAACACTTACCGTTTTGCGTGAAGTAATTTGAAAAATTAAGACAACTGCTCATTCATAATCTTTCCCGCATTCAATAAATTAATTGCCTTTGATTCTGTAGTTATTTTTCCGTTTTCAATATTATTGATAACTGTAACCCCCGGCGTTTTTCCAATATCAAAACTACCTAAAACAGTATCCATATTTAGCGCCTGCGCACCATTCAGTGTAGCCCAGCTAAGCATGGTTTCCAATGGTATTTCGGGGCAATGATTGGCAATTGTTTTCATCTCTTCTAAAATATTTAACTGATGATTGGAGGCAAGACTATCTGTTCCTAAGATGATTCTACAATTATTTTCCAATAATAATTTTACCGGAGGCATTGTGTCTTCAATGTACAAATTTGCATTGGGACACAGGCAAAATGAAACCAATTGTTGCGCAGGTTTATTAGCATTTATAAACTCTATATCTTCCGCTGTTGTAAAAGTATTGTGTACCAAAATAACTGATTTAGCAGGAGATAGATTTTTAAAATACACTTCCAAACTTCTTTTATTTGGTGCCTTATAAAATGAAATATCAATATCCATTTTTTCAAACATCCTGATAAAATCACCTTTGCCCCGCAAAAATAAAGAGTCCTCGTGAATGGTTTCCTGGTTGTGAATGGTGACGACTTTATTTGTAAAAGAGGAATTTAATTCAGCCCATAATTCATCACAAACAGAATAAGGCGCGTGAGGCACCATAGAAGCGCATAACTCATTTTTTAAAAATTCATCGTAAACCGTTCTGGCGTGATTAAATCTCATCGATGCTCCTTGTGGAACCCAACCGCTAACTTCAATAAAATTGTAATAATTAATACGGTCTTTCATTTTGGGAGAAACAGTAAGCGCATTATTACAAATATCTCCCACGGCCACTATTCCATTTGACCGCATTTCTTCTTCTGCTTTGCTTAAGGAATCCAGGATTACATCGGGAGAATAATTTCTGAGTGCTATAATATTTAAAACAAAATCTACGAGTCCGGTATGTTCGGGAATAACACCTTTAAGATGCGAAAGCTCCAAGTGACAATGGGCGTTTATAAAACCAGGGCAAATGATTCCGTCATAAATTTCGACATTTTCCCCGGCCTCGTTTTCATGTACAATCTCTATAACTTCTCCGGAATCCGTTTCGACAATGAGTACATTTACTCCATGCAATAACCGCGACCCGGTAAATAAATAATCGCCTTTCAACTTTCGGTGACTCATGTAATTCAGATTAGGTTAATTTTGCCCCCTGTTGTAAAGATACAGGGTAAAGTTTTCTACAAAATGTGTGTAATTATTTATACTATTTTGTACAAACAATAATTTCTTTTAAAATATGCTAGAAAAATTAGAAGCTATAAAGGCCAGATTTGAGGAATTAAGTGTAGCACTTTCAAATCCGGAAATTGTAAGAGACAATAAAAAATACCGCCAACTCAGCAAGGAGTATAAAGACCTTGAAAAAATTGTCAATGCGCGGAATACTTACGCCAAATTATTAGATGATATTGAATTTAATAAGGAAGTATTAAACAGTGACGATGAAGAAATGCGGGATCTCGCCAAGAATGAGTTGCCTCAAATGCTAGAGGAAAAAGAACAGTTGGAAAAGAAAATCCGGAACATGCTTATTCCAAAAGATCCGCAGGACGAGAAGAATTGTATTCTGGAAATACGGGCAGGAACTGGAGGAGACGAAGCGTCCCTATTTGCCGGAAACCTAATGAGAATGTACCTGAAGTACTGTGAAGAAAAAGGATGGAAAACAGCTCTGTTGAGTGAAAGCGAAGGCACTGTCGGTGGATATAAAGAAGTTCAAATTGAAGTATCGGGAGAAGATGTATATGGCACTTTAAAATTTGAAAGTGGTGTTCACAGGGTGCAGCGCGTGCCTGATACTGAGTCCAGTGGCCGTGTCCACACAAGTGCAGCTACCGTAGCCGTAATGCCTGAAGCAGAGGAAGTTGACGTGGAAGTAAGGGACAGCGATGTAAAAATGGAGACCGCCCGAAGCGGGGGAGCTGGTGGCCAGAATGTAAATAAAGTAGAAACCAAAGTAATGTTGACTCACCTTGCTACAGGTTTGGTGATTGTTTGTCAAACGGAAAGAAGTCAGTTGGGAAACCGCGAAAAGGCAATGCAGATGTTACGCACAAAGCTTTATGAAGAAGAAGTACGCAGGCAGGAAGACGAAATTTCCAGGCACAGGAAAAGTCTCGTGAGTACTGGTGATCGCTCTGCTAAAATAAGAACTTACAATTACCCACAGGGAAGAGTAACAGACCACCGGATAGGCTTAACTGTATATAATTTGGAAGCTGTTCTTAATGGAGAGCTACAGGAATTCATTGATGCGCTGCAATTTGCCGAGAACTCTGAAAAATTAACACAGCAATAATTAAATATTTAATTAATTCAAAAGAATAGTAGTAATTTTAAAACAGATAAGGCATTCTCTTTTTAGACATTCTTGAATATTTAAAAAGGCTTAGATTTTTCTTAACATACGAGGTACTACATTTGGCATGTGTTTTGAAAGAGTTTAAGCAACAAACAAATTAGACAATTCAATTTTCTCATAAGCAGTTAGTTTTGGTAAACGGCCCCTGTTTCTACAGGGGCCTTCTTTTTTCTGTTTATTAACTAGAATATTATAAGAATGAATAATTAAAGCCAAACCCCTGAACTTACTAAATAGCGAAACAATAGTGATTAAACTTTAATCCAAAATTTCAAATACTCATCAAAATCTGTGGACACTATTTCATAGCCCGGAGGAATTTCATTTCCGAAACTATGGTAGGTAACCAGACGCGTTCCCGCTGGTTTTTTATTTAGCTGTTTGTATAAATAAAGATTGTAATAATCATATAATTTTTCAGAATAGAAAACACTTTCGTCTATCTTTTCTGTGCCTTCTATATTTTCATAAAATGAATTATAAAAATAAAAATGGTCATACTCTTCCAGACTTATTTCAGACAAATTTTCATTCTTGAAAGACACATTTTTTAGTTTCAACCGGCTCTTTAAAGAATTACTCAGCTCCACTAATTCTTCTCTCTGTTCTATACCAACGAAAGTTATTTCAGGATGATAATAAGATGCAGCTAAGCAAAATTTACCGGAGCCACTACCGATATCCAATACTTTCTCACATGAAGATGCAGACAAAAATTCAGCAGCCTTTTTTGCAACACTTAAAGGAGTCCAGTGTTTGGCAGCCACACGCTGAATGGGTTCGGGAAATAATGAATCGAATGCAGTATCAGAAGAAAAAAATCTATCAAGCGTAAGGAATTTTTTTTGGGGTTGAGCCATGCCGCACAATTTGGAGAGTTGTAGAAACTGATTAACGTAACACCTTCAACTTTACAGTGTCAATTCTAGTTTCGCTAACACTTAAAATATCAAACTGGTAATCATCAATAATGATGCGGTCCCGCTGGCGCGGAATAGATTCATGTTGATTTATAATGTATCCCGAAAGCGTTTCCGTTTCTTCATTTTTTCTAAATTCCAATTTGTATTTATCCATTAAATAATCTAATTCCAATCTGCCACTAAATACGTATTCAGTAGGAGTTACCTGCTTATCAAGCAAATCTTCTTTTACATCATATTCGTCGTTAATGTCTCCGAATATTTCTTCCAGCAAATCTTCCATGGTTATGATTCCTGCGGTGCCCCCGAATTCATCGATTACCCATGCAATGCTTTTGCGCTCGTGTGTAAATTTATTAATCAGATCAGTCGCATTCATACTTTCGGGTATGGTAGGAATCGGCAATAAAATAGAGGAAAGAGTTTCCGGATTTTTGAACATATCCAATTGATGAATGTAACCTTGTATGTTATCAATATTCTTTTCATAAACCACCAGCTTGCTCAATTTGGTATCTATAAAACGAGCTTTGATTTCTTCAATCGTTACATGCATCTCTACCCCCTCAATTTCCTTCCTGGGTATCAGGCATTCTCTTACTTTGGTTTCTGCTAATGATAAAACATTTTCAAAAATTTCATTATTCATTTCCCCATTATCATCGGAGTCATTCATTTTTATTTGATGAATATAATTCTCCAGGTCCATCTTGGAAAATACTTCACTTTTATTTTGGAGCTTAACATTAAAAATATATTTCAGCATCCATTCTGAAATATTTACAAAATAAACTGCCAGCCAACTAAAAAATGAGTAAAAAGCCTGTACCCAAAAAGTGATGAATCCACTACCGATAACAGAGTTTCTTTTTGCTCTGAAAAAAGCTTTAAATGTAAATTCAATTATTAGCAAAATAAGAGTAGAAGCGAGTGCGGCAACAGTGAGTTCCAGGTATGGATTTTTTATACCCCAATATTTTGAAACACTCTCCAGCATGTCGCTCCAGAGCATTCCGTAAATCACCAATAAGATATTAAAAATAAGCAGGGAGGTGCCAATAAAACGCGCAGGTTTTTCTAAAAAAGCTGACCAGGTTTTCCCGGTATAGCTTCCTTGTTTCTTCTTTAATTCAATCGATAATTTACTTACAGAAATAAAGGCGATCTCTACACCGGAAAAAAATCCAATGAGTAACAAAGTGAGGGCAATGGCTATTATTGGTGTCCAGTCCATGCTACAAATTTATAGAATTGAAAAGGAAGAAGATTCTTTAATTATTTAAAAAATTCCTGATGATAGTTTCTGCTTCTTCACATGCCACATCAAAGTCCGTATTAATAATAATGTTTTCAAAATGATCTTTAAATGACATTTCAAAAGTTGACTTGCTAAGGCGCGCCTGCAAAGAAGATGCAGTTTCTGAACCTCTTCTCATCAGGCGGTTTTTCAATTCTTCCACCGAAGGTGCTTGTATAAAAATGGAGATGGTATTAATAGGATATTGCTGTTGCACATGGATGGCTCCCTGCACATCGATATCCAGTACCGGAGATTTATCCTCACTCCAAATCCTCGTCATTTCCGATTTTAAGGTACCATAGTATTTTCCCTCATAAACCATTTCCCACTCCAAAAATTCTTTGTTATGAATTTTTTTCTTAAAATCTTCTTCAGAAATAAAATGATAATCCACACCTTCCTTTTCATTTTTTCTCGGTGCGCGGGTAGTCGCCGAAATTGAAAAAGCAAGCGAAGGAAATACTTTCATTAAATGCCTAACAATGGATGTTTTACCTGACCCGGAGGGCGCAGTAATCAATATAATTTTATTGTATTTTTTTTCCATATTCATTTACTCTGGTAAAACCTAACGTGTTGAGCTCAACAACATTTAAACCTTATTTGCAGGTATTTTTTTAGAATTAAAATTTATTATTTATATCCTTTGTATATCGGCTCCCAAAGATTTTAATCTTTGATCAATATATTGGTAACCCCGATCTATTTGTTCAATATTTTGAATATTACTTTTCCCTTCGGCGCTTAATGCCGCAATCAGCAAAGCCACGCCAGCTCTAATGTCCGGACTGCTCATAGAAATACCACGCAAAGATTGCTGACGTTCCAGGCCTACCACCACAGCTCTATGCGGATCGCACAGAACTACTTTGGCTCCCATCTCTATAATTTTATCGACAAAAAATAACCTGCTTTCAAACATCTTCTGATGGATAAGAACGCTACCCCTTGCCTGAGTAGCCACCACCAAAATAATACTCAATAAATCCGGTGTAAGTCCAGGCCAAGGATGATCTGCAATGGTAAGCATAGAGCTATCCAGGTTATTTTCGATCTCATAAATTTCCTGCGAAGGAACATGAATGTCATCACCAATGAAATTCATTTTAATACCCAACTGTCCAAATCTTTCGGGGATAACGCCAAGGTGTTTCAAGCCAACGTTTTTTATAATAATATCACTTTGCGTCATAGCCGCAAGGCCAATAAATGAACCTACTTCAATCATATCCGGCAGAATAGTGTGCGAGGTTCCGTTCAAACTTTCTACTCCCTGAATGGTAAGTAGATTACTTGCTAACCCTGTTATTTGCGCACCCATGCTATTGAGCATTTTGCAAAGCTGCTGAATGTAGGGCTCGCAGGCTGCATTGTATAAAGTGGTTGTGCCTTCGGCCAAAACTGCTGCCATAATAAGATTGGCAGTTCCGGTCACACTCGGTTCATCCAGTATTATTGAATTCCCTTTTAAACTGTTGGTGTGCAAAACAAAAAAAGATGCGTCTTCATCATAATTAAATTCAGCTCCCAAAGACCTGAAACCTATGATATGCGTATCTAATTTTCTTCTGCCAATTTTATCACCTCCTGGTTTAGGAATAAAAGCTTTTTTAAACCTACCCAACATGGGACCGGCAAGCATTACGCTTCCACGAAGACGTCCCGTCTTTTTTCTAAACGCGTCCGAAGAAAGGTAATCGGTGTTCACATCATCTGCTTGGAAAGTATAATCGTGTGTGTCAATACTTTCAACTTTTACTCCAAGGTCTTTCAGCAATTCTATTTGTAGGTTTACATCTATGATGTCCGGTATGTTATGTATCGTTACTTTTTCCTTGGTAAGAAGTACCGCCGAAATAATTTGCAAAGCTTCATTTTTTGCTCCCTGGGGAGTTATCTCGCCTTTAAGTTTATTACCCCCGGAAACTATAAATGATGCCATACAATTACTATTTTAACCCAAAAACAAACCCCGGTAAAACACCAGGGCTGCAAATTTATTTATTAATACACAAAGTCTTAATACCTTTTCTTACCAAACTTTCTATTATTGTTATTATTATTATTTCGATTGTCGCGTCCCCCCCCTTGTTGATTACTGCGGCTATTGCGCTGTCCGAAATTTTTGCGGGGATGCTTACCAATATTACTTACAAAATCTTCCCTGCTTCCATCCACGCGATGCTTGATAAATGGGCGATTATTAAATTCAAGTTCACCGTCTGTTATTGAGTTCAATTCAGATTGAATATTATCATCGTGAACTAATTCTTTATGCCAATTGCTATACGTAAGTTTCATATAATAAGCAATCGCATTCGCAAACCCCTGGCGCTTTTCAGCATCTTCTTCCTGCAAAGCTTTATCGATAACTATTTCGATATTCTTTCCAAGATGGTTGTATTTTGGGTGCCTTTTCGGATAAGGAAGTGGGTCGGGTTTCGCTTCATATTTTTCCCTTGTAGGCATTGGATAAGGGCCTTCTACATCCAATTTAAAGTCACTGATAAGGTATAAATGATCCCATAATTTATGACGATAATCTTCAATGCTTTTCAATTGAGGATTTAAAACACCCATCAATTCTACCAGCGAATATGCATTCCTTTTTCTCTTCTCGTTATCCTCAATTGTCAGCACGTAATCCACCATTTTCTGAATATGTCTTCCATATTCTCTAATGATTAAATGATTCCGTGTTGTATTGTATTCCATGTTCTCAACGTTTTCCATGCCGCAAATGTAAAGTTTATTGTTTAATA
>JBDSHT010000210.1:0-5601 GCA_039918315.1 Ginsengibacter sp.
AGTGATGCGGCCAAATGCAATCTGAATATTAAAGCCGAAGGCGAAAACGAACATCATAAAATTGAATCCATTTTTAAAGCTTTTGCCAAGTCGATTAAAATGGCGGTAAAGCGAGATATCAACAATAATGAATTACCATCCACCAAAGGAATTCTATGAATGTAGCGATCATAAAGTATAATGCAGGCAATGTCCAAAGTGTTCAATATGCCTTGCAACGGTTAGGCGTACACGCAATAATAACCGATGACGCTGCTGAATTAAAAAATGCCGACAAGGTAATTTTTCCTGGTGTTGGAAATGCCAACGCAGCCATGCAGAGTTTAAAAGAAAAAGACCTTGATCAAATAATAAAAGAACTTACTCAACCGGTTTTGGGCATCTGCGTTGGGATGCAATTGTTATGCGCTCACTCAGAGGAAGATGATACGAACGGTCTGGGTATTGTTCCATTGAAGGTTAAAAAATTTGTTGCTCCAGGGAAGGGATTTAAAATTCCGCAAATGGGTTGGAACACTATTTTTAATTTTTCTTCTTCTTTGTTTGCGGGAATTGATGATCCTTCTTTTGTTTACTATGTGCATAGTTATTATGCAGAAACAGGAGATGCAACCATCGCATCTTCGCAATACATTTTGCCCTACAGTGCAGCTATACAAAAAGATAATTTTTATGGTGTGCAATTTCACACAGAGAAGTCTGCAGAGATCGGTGATCGAATTTTATTAAATTTTTTAAATCTAAAATCATAATGCAAATTATACCTGCAATTGATATTATTAACGGGAAGTGTGTAAGGCTTTCCAAAGGTGACTACAGTCAACAGAAAATTTACAGTGATCATCCGCTTGAAATGGCTAAAACATTTGAAGATGCTGGTTTACAGAGATTGCACATTGTGGATCTCGACGGTGCGAAGGCTGGTAAAATTAAAAATTTGAAAGTGCTGGAAACGGTTGCTTCTGGAACTAAACTTATGATAGATTTTGGCGGCGGCATTAAAACCATTGATGATGCAAGTTCTGTTTTTAATGCAGGTGCGGCTATGGTTACACTGGGAAGTATCGCAGTAAAAAATCCGGGGATGATAGAAGAGTGGGTGATGGAATTTGGTGGTGATAAAATATTTATCGGTGCTGATGTATTGGATGAAAAAATTAAAATTAGTGGTTGGCTGGAAGATGGCGGAATGACTATCGATGAGTTCATTAATAAAATGTTGGCCATTGGAGCCGACAATATTTTTTGTACGGATATCTCTAAGGACGGAATGATGGAAGGGCCTTCGATTGCGCTTTATAAAAAAATAATTGATTGGTATCCCAATATTAATTTAACGGCAAGTGGCGGAGTTGCTACTCTCGCAGATGTTTTGTTATTAAAAGAAACAGGATGTAAAGGTGCCATAATTGGGAAAGCGATTTATGAAGGAACCATTAGCCTTGCAGAACTTGCAGAGGTGAATAATAGTTAACGTCTGAAAAATTAAAACTTCGATATGATTGGAGTATTGTAAAAAAAAACGGGAAAATTTAGTTTCCTCATTTTAAAATTATTACGAATTGCTCACAAAAAGAATTATCCCCTGTCTTGATATTAAAGATGGGCGCACAGTAAAAGGGATCAATTTTGAAAACATCCGCGATGCAGGTGATCCGGTGGAACTTGCGAAGTATTACTCACAGCAAGGTGCAGACGAATTAGTGTTCCTTGACATTACTGCAACGATTGAGAAAAGAAAAACCCTTGTGGCTTTAGTAAAAAAATTGGCATTTAATATCAACATTCCTTTTACCGTGGGCGGCGGAATATCGTCGGTGGAAAATGTTTCAGAACTTCTACAAAATGGTGCTGATAAAATTTCAATGAATACTGCCGCATTTAAAAATCCGAAGCTAATATCCGCGGCTGCTAAGGAATTCGGAAGCCAATGTGTAGTTCTTGCCATCGACACTAAAAAGGAATCAGATGGCGAGTGGTATGTATATTTAAATGGAGGAAGATTGAAAACGGAAATGAAAACAATTGACTGGGCAATGCAAGCGGTCAACGAAGGAGCCGGTGAGATTTTGCTAACGTCAATGAATAACGACGGAACCAAAAATGGGTTTGCTCACGATATCACTTCGTTATTATCCAACTCTCTCCCTGTTCCTGTGATTGCATCTGGTGGAGCTGGCACAATGGAACATTTCAAAGATGTATTTCTGAAAGCAAATGCAGATGCGGCTTTGGCAGCGACCATATTTCATTTTAAAGAAATAGAAATACCTGTCTTAAAAAAATATTTACTTGATCAAAATATTCCAGTCAGGCTTTAGCAATGAATGCTTCTAAAAATTTAAAAAAAAAGTTTTATGCAAATAAATTTTAAAAAATATCCTGATCTTTTAGTTCCGGTAATTGTACAGGATGCTGATTCGAAAGTGGTGTTGATGCTTGGATTTATGAATGAAGAGGCTTTACAACAAACCATTGATACGCGATTGGTGACCTTTTATAGCCGCAGTAAAAAGCGGCTTTGGGTAAAAGGCGAAACGAGTAAAAATTATTTGCATCTTGTAGATATAAAATCTGATTGCGATGAGGATACCATTTTAATAAAAGCAAAACCGGATGGTCCTGTATGCCACAATGGAACTGACACATGCTTTAATGAAGAAAATAAATCAGTCAATTTTTTATCAGAACTGGAACAAATAATTGCTGATCGCAAAAGCAATCCATCTGATGATTCTTATACAAGCAGTTTGTTTAAAAAGGGTATCAACAAGATTGCTCAAAAGGTAGGTGAAGAGGCAGTGGAATTGGTGATTGAAGCAAAAGATAATGATGCTGTTTTATTTAAAGAGGAGGCTGCTGACCTTTTGTTTCATTATTTAATTTTATTAAGGGCAAAAGATTTTGAATTGAATGAGATTGTCGAAGTGCTCAAGGAGCGTAACCGAAAAAAATAAATCCTGTTCTTGTTTGCCGTACAGGTATTCTGAACAGTTAATTTAGAAAAATTTTTAAAAGGCGGCAATATTGTCGCTTCAATTGCGTTGGCTTCAAAGCGAAAGAAAGGAAATTGTGTATTGATTTAATACTAAATGAAGGAATAAACTGTAGCTATAAAGGGTATTCGTTTTTTAATTAGTGCTCATAAAAAAGATTGGTGTTATTTTTGACTTGATATTCACTTTTTCCAGATTGGCGCTGCTTAAATCCATATTCAATTGATGAACAAAATAATTCATTTTTTATTTTTTACTTTTCTAGGATTAATTGCCAGCGGTCAGACCGCTGATTTTTCATATCAAAGTTCTGATGGTCTTTTTTGCTCTCCATCGTCTATAAACTTTACCCAAACTTCGACCGGTAATCCAGTTGGGTTTGTTTGGGATTTTGGAAATGGCTCCATAGTGAATAGCTCTAATGCTTCTACTTATTATTCAAGTCCGGGAACTTATAATGTGCAACTCATTGTGATTTATAAGAACAACACGATTACGGTTAATAAATCTATTATTATTAATCCTGGCATATCAGTAGCAATT
The DNA here is from genome assembly GCA_039918315.1 of Ginsengibacter sp. Lineage (GTDB taxonomy): Bacteria > Bacteroidota > Bacteroidia > Chitinophagales > Chitinophagaceae > Ginsengibacter. The sequence continues at coordinate 3,540 of JBDSHT010000210.1, forward strand.
GGCTTAGATAGGAATTATATTTGTACACCAGGTGCTATCAATTTTACTGCTTCCGGCTCGGCGAGCATAACTAATTATGAATGGGATTTTGGAGATGGACAGCCCATCTTAAATACAACGGTGGCTAATATTGCACACACATTCACCAATTTCAAATCTTTTCCTATTAATTTAAAGGCTACAAATGGCAACGGTTGTGTAGCACGTACTGCTACTACCATTTATGTAAAAGCACCGGAAATCACTGGAACAATCTCTCCGACATCAGGTTGCGTTCCAATAAATGCCTCTTTTAATTCCAATGTAAATGTGCCTGTCGGAGGATCAGTTACGCAATATTCATGGGATTTTGGAGATGGAAATTCTATTGTTAACACCTCAAATAGCATCTCCCATGTTTATTCAAATGCAGGAGAGTATGCGCCTACTTTGCAGATTACAACAAATGAGGGTTGTACTAATAATTTTTCATTTACTCCAATTGGGTATGGTACTCCACCATATAACACAATAGGCTATTCGTTGGATTCTGTTATCTGTGGCTCAGGTATCGCCGAATTAGTTGTAAATGCAACAAATGCAAATCGATTTTTATGGACTTTTGGTGATAATGAAACGGCCTCTGTTGTTGATACTTTTATTACTCATAGGTATGCTACTTTAGGTGTTAAAACAATTACAGCAACTCCTTCATACAATGGCTGTAACGGCACTCCTGTAAGTTTTCAAGTCAAAGTGGAGGGTGTCATCGCATCGTATGATTTTTCAAATACATGTGCCGATAGAAAGACATATTCCTTTACGAACACCACACAAGGAAATCAATCTTTAATAACATGGGATTTTGGCGATGGCTCTGCAATAGTTCATACGGCAAATGCTGTTCACACTTTTCCATTGAACGGCTCATTCGTAACCCGGCTTACTGTGATAGACAGTATTACGGGCTGTATTGATTCTTATGACCAAACAATCTATACCGCCAATCCGGTATTACAAAATCCTGATACTTCTATTTGCAGAAAAACAAATACCACCTTCACCTTATTAAATAATTATAATTCTCCTGGAGCGAGTTACTTTTGGCAAGTGGCAGGTGAAAAACGGGGCCCTTATCCTGACACCACTATTACAGTATCAGCGAATTTTTTTGGTAATTTTTATGATTATGTAGAAATTAATTTAGGTCCTGAAAGTTGCCCGGATACGGTTTGGTTAAATCATTATTTAGAAGTAAAAGGTCCTGATCTTAATTTTTCTTCACCAGTATCAATTTGTTTGAAAGACCAATATCAGCCAATCAATTCTTCCAAGCCTTACTTGCCTGGAGATTCTGTGTTGACATGGCTGTGGGATTTTGGTGTGGATAGTACTAGAGATAGTACTTACCAGCCCCGCCCTTATATTTATAAAAATGCCTCTTCTTATAATGTAAAGCTAACCGCAAGGGATGTGAATGGTTGCATAGATTCATTGATAAAACCTGTGGTGGTTAATTCGCTTCCTATTCTTTTTGTGATTCCAAAACTGGATACTCTTTGTGCCGGAGGCCAAACTACTCTTATTGCTTTTCATCGTGACCCGATTGGATGGACGCCTGCTGCATCCCTATCTTGTGCAAATTGTGATACCGTTGTTGCAAGGCCCATGATCAGTACCGAATATGTGGCCACCGCCACTAACTCATTTGGCTGTAAAGTAAATGACACGTCTATGGTACGAGTTTTTAGCCCTTTCACGACTATGATTACAGGAGGGGTGCCGATTTGCCAAAATGATAGTTTGCAATTAATGGTAACGCCTGCTGGTAAGATGATCCAGTGGGCCCCTGCTGTTGGCTTAACGAGTTATAACCAGTATAACCCTGTTGCTTTTCCCGGGCAAACAACCACCTATACTGCTACCCTAAAAGATTCTGTCGGATGCTTTACAAGTACTGCTGATTTTGAGGTGAAGGTTAAAAGCCTCCCTGTTGTAAAGGCAGGCCCGGACCAGGTTATACCTTATTATTCCAATTTTACGATCAGTCCACAATACAGTAAAAATGTGACTAAATATGTTT
>JBDSHT010000211.1:0-3350 GCA_039918315.1 Ginsengibacter sp.
CTACGCTAATGTCGGTAGAAAAATAACCCATTCCGAAGAACTTGCCACTCTCTACCAAAATACAACTCTGTGTGTCTGATGTTAACCCAGTCTCAACCAAAGCGAAAGACGGCAAATCATTTCCCAATTTTTGTATGCATTCCAAAACCCGTTTGTTATAATCGTTTGGACCCTCTACCCTTTCGCAGGCACCAAGGCACTTATCATCTTTTCTTGATTGGCAACCTGCGCCATTCAGATCAGTAATTTTTGTTGTTTCTAAAAAACATAAACGCGGACAAAGTTCAAATTCATCCACCAGCTTTCGAAGCAAATTATATCCTTCTGTAAGAAGATTAAACGTGTATAATGCTTTTAAATTTCTTTTCTTTTTTTCAATACATAAATGCAAATACCCCAAGCTATCTTCAAAGGAATAAATACCATAAGTGGGTTCAAACCTCTTCTGGCTACGGTTTTGCTCAGGCCATAATTTTCTGATCTCTACATTTTCTAAAATAAAAGCCATTAACTCAGTGGCCGTTTCCTGGAACGAAACGTTATAGATTTTTTTTAGAAATTCCTGTTTTTGCTTATTGGTTTTATTGTTGGAGAAATGACTGTTCACTCTTTTGCAAAGGTTCCTTGCTTTGCCGACATAAATTATTTTTCCTTTCTTATCATGGAAATAATAAACTCCCGGATTAGGCGGAAGACTCTTTACAATACTGGAAGAGATATTGGGTGGCAGGAATTGATCTTTGCTATTTACTTTAAGCATCGCCTGTGCATGACCGTTAGTATCCTGCTGCAATAAATAGTGAAGAAGTTTAACAGTGGCAGCCGCATCTCCTTTGGCCCGATGCCTTTCTTCTATTTCTATGTCGAGGTGTTTACAAATTTTTTCCAAACCATAACCTCTCAGGCCAGGCAAGATTTGTCTCCCAAGGCGAATGGTACAAAGCTTTTTGCAATTCAAATCGTAACCGGAACCCGCCAGATGATGTTTAATAAAAGAGTAATCGAAATTTACATTGTGCGCAACAAAAATTTTATCATGTAGTAATTCATATAGTTCATCAGCAATACTTTTAAAATTCCGCTCGAACTCTACCATCTCATTGGTGATGCCGGTAAGGGTTTCAACAAAAGGCGGAATAGTATAATATGGATTTAGCAAAGTGTGAAAAGTATCAATCACATTTTCCCCATCGGTTACAAATACCGCTATCTCGGTAATTCCGTTGGTGGCAGCATAGCCGCCCGTCGTTTCAATATCTACAACTGCGTACAACAATTAATTTACTAATTAAGTTAGCAAGATACTAAACCATGTTTGTATTACATTTGCAGGCTATAAATTTTTTTGAAAAAAATGGAACTAAGTAAGAATTATATGCCCGCTGCCGTTGAGGAAAAATGGTACCAGCATTGGATTGATAAAAAATATTTTAAAAGTGAACCTGATGAGAGGCCGGCGTTCTCGGTTGTAATTCCTCCACCCAATGTAACCGGCGTTCTTCACATGGGGCACACGCTCAATGAGACAGTACAGGATATAATTATCCGCAAAGCGAGGATGAGTGGCTACAACGCTTGCTGGGTGCCGGGTAGCGACCATGCTTCTATTGCAACTGAAGCTAAAGTGGTAGATATGTTGAAGAGAGAAAAAGGCATTGATAAGAAAGATTTATCGAGAGAAGAATTTCTAGGATACGCTTTTGAATGGAAAGAAAAATATGGTAATATAATTTATAGCCAGATTGCTAAACTTGGTTGTAGTGTTGATTGGGACCGTGTTTCCTTTACAATGGATGATCATTATTATGAAGCAGTCATCAAGGTTTTTGTGGACTTATACAATAAAGGATTGATCTATCGCGGTGCCCGAATGATCAATTGGGATACCGTTGCAAAAACTGCATTGAGTGATGAGGAAGTAGAATATAAAGATGTAACAGGCAAATTGTATTATATAAAATACAAGATTGCAGGTGAAGAAGATTACATAGTAATTGCCACGCAAAGACCGGAAACAATTATGGGTGATGTGGCAGTTTGTGCTAACCCTAACGATGAGCGCTACACGAAATACAAAGGCCGGAAAGTTATTGTACCGCTGATCGACAAAGAGGTGCCTGTAATTTTTGACAATTATGTTGACAAAGATTTTGGAACAGGGATTCTAAAAATTACACCTGCGCATGATATCAATGATTTTAATATCGGATTGAAATACAATCTTCCTGTTATTGATACTTTAAATGACGATGGTACATTAAGCGAAGCTGCTCAAATATTTATTGGTGAAGAAAGATTTGCGGCGCGTAAAAAAATTGTTGAAGAATTAGCTGCAAAAGGGCTTTTGGAAAAGGAAGAAGAATACACAACCCGCCTGGGTTATAGCCAAAGAACACAGTCAGTTGCAGAGCCAAAAATTTCTACACAATGGTTTGTGAAAATGAAAGAGATGGCAAAGCCTGCGCTTGATGAAGTGTTGTCAGGGAATATTAATATTCATCCAAAAGATAAATTTTCTGCTACTTATAAATACTGGTTAGAAAATGTAAAAGATTGGTGCATCAGCCGGCAACTTTGGTGGGGTCAACAAATACCTGCGTGGTACGATGATCAAGGAAATATTTATGTAGCGGAGACGGAGGAAGAAGCGATGAGAAAGCAGCAAGAAGCGATGAGCAATGAGCAAGCAGGAAGAAGCAATGAGCAATCAGCAATAAGCAAGCAGCAATCAGCAATGAGCGATGAGCAAGCAGGAAGCAACGAGCAACCGGCATCAGCTCATAGCTCAAAGCTTACTGCTCAAGGCTCAAAGCTCAAAGCGCAAAGCTCACCACTCACCCGCGACGAAGATGTACTCGATACCTGGTTCTCTTCATGGCTGTGGCCCATCGAAGTTTTCAATGGAATTACAGAACCGGGCAATAAAGAAATCGATTATTATTATCCCACTTCGGTTTTAGTAACCGGCCAGGATATTATATTTTTCTGGGTGGCCAGAATGATTATGGCAGGTATGGAATACATGAAAGAAAAACCATTTAGTGATGTCTATTTCACAGGAATGGTGCGCGATAAGATGGGCAGAAAGATGAGCAAGAGCTTGGGTAACAGCCCCGATCTGCTAAACCTGATTCATGAATATGGCGCAGATGCAGTGCGCTTTGGAATTATGATTGCATCTCCCGCAGGCAATGATCTTTTGTTTGATGAAGGCAGTCTGGAACAAGGAAAACATTTCAATAATAAATTATGGAATGCGCTGAAGTTGATAAAAATGTGGGAGGCTAAAAATGATGGCAATCAAAGCGAATCGAATGCAGATTTGAACAATGATGTAAATAACAATTTTG
>JBDSHT010000212.1:0-5549 GCA_039918315.1 Ginsengibacter sp.
GTTGCCACTTGTTTCCCATAAGAATAAAAAAAACAGGGAAGACTGAACTTGTAAATTATGAACCGAGAGAAGATCTCTGTCAGCCGGCCTGCGTACTCGGCAAAGCCCTGAAAGTCCCTGTTTATCAGTTTTTAAAAGAACCCCTTATTAGAAAATATGGGGAGGATTTTTTTGATGCGTTAAGTGCCGCTGCCAATCATCTCCACGAAAAAAAATAATAGAAAAATTAAATATTTATCAATCTCTCTTATGAATAGAATCTCCTTCTTGTTTATTGCTGCTGCGTTTTTTTCTTTGGGAAGTTGCACATTAAACAAAGCCAAAATCAATAACGATTTTAAGAAATATTTTGACTCTGCTAATGTAGATGGATGTTTCACTCTTTTGAATAATCAATCGGGCGAAATCACCGTGTATAACATGGCTTTAGACACGCAACGTTTTTCTCCCGCTTCTACATTCAAAATTGTAAATACGCTGATTGGAATTGAAACCGGAAAAATCGTTGATGAAAAAATGGTGATAAAATGGGATGGAATAGAAAGGCCTGTGGCTGCATGGAATAAAGATTTAAATATGACAGAAGCCTTCAAAGTTTCCAGCGTGCCTTACTACCAGGAAGTTGCACGTCGTATTGGAAAAGATACTATGCAAAACTGGGTTGATTCTATTCAATATGGAAATATGAATCTAACCGGACCGGTAGATTCCTTCTGGCTAAATGGCAAGTTAAAAATTTCACCTGATGAGCAATTGGGACTCATGTTCCGTTTATATTTTGACAAACTTCCCTTTACAAAATATGCGCAACAAATTGTGAGGAATGTGATGTTGCAGGAAGACAATACCCAATACAAACTCAGTTACAAAACCGGGTGGGGAGAAGGCGATGACGGTAATCCGATCGGCTGGGTGGTAGGCTGGGTCGAAGAAAACAGGCACGTTTACTTTTTTGTAACCTTTGTAAAATCCAACGATAAAAATATCGATATGCAAAAAGTGCGTATGGATATTACCAAAGGGATATTAACTGAGATGGGATTTTTTAAAGGGAACCGTTAATATCATTCCATTTTTTCAAAGCCTTTTATTGAATTGTAACTCTTTTATTCAAGTGAGATTTAACACTTTCATCTTCTGCCAATCGAATGAGAAATGATAATTTAGCACCTACTCATGATTCATTTTGACCACATAGAATATTTGATTGCGCTCGGTGCAATTCCAATAATGATCGTTCTCTATTTTTTATTGATAAAATGGAAAAAGAATACTGCAAAAAAAATCGGTGACCCAGGTTTAGTAAAAGAATTAACGGCTCAATATTCTCCCAAAAAATTCGCTCTCAAATTTATTCTTTTTTGTACAGTCTTTGCGCTGTGTGTCTTTGCTGTGGCAGGTTTAAAAAAACCGGATGGCACCCAAAAAATCAACAGGAAAGGTACCGATATCATGATCGCATTAGATGTAAGTAAAAGCATGCTTGCGCAGGATATAAAGCCAAATCGGTTAGAAAGAGCCAAACAATTAATTTCAAAAATTATAGATTACTCGCCTGATGACAGAATCGGGCTTGTGGTGTTTGCAGGACACGCCTATTTACAGATGCCACTCACGTTCGATCAGGGCGCAGCCAAAATGTACCTCTCCGGAGCTTCACCTGATGATGTACCCACACAGGGCACGGTGATAAGTGAGGCTCTAAAAATGAGTGCTGCAGCTTTCAATCCAAAGGAAAAAACATTTAAATCTATTTTGCTGATTAGCGATGGTGAAGATCATGACGACGAAGCATTAAAGACTACCAAGAAGCTGGCGGAGCAAGGTATCATGATCAATACGATTGGCATAGGATCGCCACTGGGCGCACCTATCATGGATGAAGAAACCGGGCAATATAAAGTCAATCAGGAAGGTCAAACGGTAATTACAAAACTGAATGAACAGGAACTAAGCAACATTGCGCAGGCAGGAAATGGTATTTATCAACTCTACTCCAATTCAGATAATGTAGCCAAAAACTTTAAAAATCAACTTTCAGGGATTGGGAAAGAAACTAATTTAAGTGATAGTTCATTTGATTCTTTCAAACAATATTTTCAGTATTTTTTAGGGGCTGCTCTTTTGCTTTTAATTCTTGAATTTTTTATTACTGAAAAAAGAAAACTAAAAATAAACAGCACCGTTTTGTTTTTACTTTTAATGTTCGGCATTTCCCCGGCATTTTCACAAAACAATCCTTCGATATCCAAAGGCAATAAGGCTTTCAAAGAAAATAAACTGGATGATGCAGAAAATTATTACAGGGATGCTTTAAAAAAATCGGATAAGGAAGTAAATGCAAGCTATAATTTAGGGAACGTTTTATACCGAAAAGAAAAACCGGAAGAAGCCGCAAAGTCTTACGACAATACTATTGCAAACACTAACGATAATGTCCTGAAACAAAACGCGTATTACAACAAGGGCGTGGCTTTCCAGAAGGCAAAAAAATTACCTGAAAGTATTCTCTCTTATAAAAATGCGCTGTTATTAAATCCGGATGATGAAGATGCGAGGCAAAATTTGCAACGTGCAATGACCCAACAAAAGCAGGAACAGCAACAGCAGCAAGACAAAAAGCAGGATAATAAGGATCAAAAAAATAAACAGAATAAAGATCAGCAGAACAAGGATCAGCAAAATAAAGACCAGCAAAAAAATAAAGAACCTAAGCCACAACCTTCCCGCATGTCAAAACAAAATGCGGAAGAAAAATTAAAATCGCTTAATCAAAAAGAGAAAGCCTTGCAGGATAAAATCCGCAAAATAAAAGGAGCTTCACCTGACAAACCGGATAAAGACTGGTGATAAAATGCTTTGTCTGATATATTCCTACCATCAACAATTAATAGGTTATAAAAAAATTGTAGAGCAGTTTTTAATTTAATTTTTAGGAATTCGCGTAAAATCTTCCATCTATTTTAATTCGTAATTTTGACCCCAATCTTATTCTTCTAACTATGCAACTTTACACAGAGTCATTAACAGAATACAAACGACTGAAAACCCTTGAGGTTAAAGTGGGTGACCTGTTAATCGGTAATTACAATCCGATAAGAATTCAAACGATGACCACCACTGATACGATGGATACAATGGCTACTGTAGCCGAAAGTATTCGTTGTATTGAAGCGGGTGCCGAACTGGTTCGCATCACTGCGCCATCAAAAAAAGAAGCAGAAAATTTATTGAACATAAAAAAAGAATTACACAAACGCGGCTACACCACACCGTTAGTAGCAGATATACACTTCACTCCAAATGCAGCGGAAATTGCTGCACGCATTGTTGAGAAAGTAAGAGTGAATCCCGGCAATTATGTTGATAAGAAAAAATTTGAACTCATTGATTATTCCGATGCAGATTATGTAGAAGAAATTGACAGAATCAGGAATCGTTTTACACCTTTGGTACAAATTTGCAAAGAGTATGGAACCGCCATGCGAATAGGTACCAACCACGGTTCTTTGAGTGATCGGATTATGAGCAGGTATGGAGATACCGCCATTGGAATGGTGGAAAGTGCGATGGAATTTTTACGGATTGCCGAAAGCGAAAATTATTACAACATTGTGTTAAGCATGAAAAGCAGCAATCCAATTGTGATGGTGGAAGCATACAGGTTGCTGATAAAAAATATGTACGATGAACTAGGCCATTGCTATCCACTTCACCTGGGTGTGACCGAAGCAGGTGATGGAGAAGATGGCAGAATAAAATCTGCGATTGGTATCGGATCCTTGTTGGAAGATGGAATCGGAGATACAATTCGTGTGTCACTTACAGAAGATCCTGAATTTGAATTGCCTGTATGCCGCGATATTATTAAACGCTACCAAAAGCCTGCTGCATCTCATGTTCCGGAAATAAAAGACATCGAAAATTCTTTACCGGGCATTACAAAAAGAGTGACGAGAGAAACATTTCCCATTCATAATATTGGAGGTAAAAATGTACCGGTAGTAATTGCGGATCTTCATAAAAAAACATCGATCAGTCCTGAAGATTTAAAAGACATCGGTTATAGATATGATGCACCAATAGATAAATGGAACATCGGTGACATGGCTGCTGATTTTATTTTTTGCGGAAATACAACCGTAGATTTTGCACTTCCAGGAACTTTAAAAGTGATTAATAATTATGAAGCCTGGAAACAAAGTGAGAACAAGAGAAAGTGCTTTCCGATTTTTGACGAGAAACAATACCTCGATGACGAAGTAGAAAAATCTCCGCTAATCAATTTTGTAATGCTTGATTGCTATTCTGAAAATTATCTGGCATTTGACAGAGAAAAAATCTTCAAAAAATTTAGCCATGATTTTACAGGAGTAATTTGTTTAAGTTCTTCGAATCAAAATGCAGTGCAGAGCATTCGCAGAATGTTTATAGAATTAAATGAAAATAAAATTACAAATCCTGTAGTTATTATTTGTGACAGCAACAAAGACACAATGGGTGAAAGCCTTATCCACTTTGCGGTTGAAACAGGCTCATTGTTGATTGATGGTTTTGGAAATGGTGTCTGTTTAGGTGATCATTATGATGACAAAAACAAAACACCGGATTATGCTTTATTAAATTCTATCGCATTTGGAATTCTACAGGCATCACGCACCAGGATTTCAAAAACTGAATACATCAGTTGCCCAAGTTGCGGAAGAACTCTATTTGATTTGCAGGAAACCACTGCAAAAATAAGAGCGGTAACCAATCACCTGAAAGGTGTAAAAATTGCGATAATGGGTTGTATTGTAAATGGCCCGGGGGAAATGGCAGATGCTGATTTCGGTTATGTGGGAAGCGGTCCAGGAAAAATAACTTTGTACAAAGGAAAAGAAGTGGTGAAGAGAAATGTGCCTGCGGAGATAGCAGTAGAAGAATTGATTCAACTGCTGAAGGAAAATAATGCATGGGTTGAACCTCTTGTTGGAGTATCTTAATTTCTACAAAAAAACATTTTAAAATAAATCAGAAGAAGTAAATTTTTAAAAAATTAAGACTTCTGAAATCGTATCAAATATTATACATGGAAACAGATTTTTTAGTAATAGGCAGTGGCATTGCGGGTTTGACGTATGCCTTAAAAGTAGCGCAGGATTGTCCCGGAAAAAAAATTACCATACTTACCAAAACGGACAGCGATGAAACCAACACAAAATATGCTCAAGGCGGAGTAGCCGGAGTTACCGATTTTAATAACGACAGTTTTGCAAAACATATCGAGGACACATTGATTGCCGGTGATGGATTATGCAATCCTGAAGTGGTGGAGATAGTGGTGAAAGAAGGGGTTGACAGGATTAATGAAATTATAAATTGGGGTGCGGATTTCGACAAAGACCCCACGGGAGAATATGCGTTGGGGAAAGAAGGCGGACATAGCGAATTTAGAATTCTTCATCACAAAGATGTAACGGGAAAAGAAATGGAAGACACGTTACTGAGAGAAATTGCTGCCAATCCAAATATTGAATTGCTCAATCATTGTTTCGTTGTTGACCTGA
>JBDSHT010000213.1:0-14918 GCA_039918315.1 Ginsengibacter sp.
TCGAAACAGTGTATGAAGCCGTGAGAATTTCAGTACAACACATGACGCCGGTAATCTTTTTAAGTGATGGCTATATTGCTAATGGAGCAGAGCCGTGGAAGTTTCCTGAAAGTAAAGACCTGCCACCTATCGAAGTGAATTTTAAAACAGAGCTGGGACACAATGAAGAGATTTTTCAACCTTATTTAAGAGATGAGAAGTTGGTGCGAGCATGGGCTGTGCCTGGGTATGCCGGGCTTGAGCATAGAGTTGGCGGACTCGAAAAACAAAACATTACAGGCAACGTAAGTTATGATCCGGAAAACCATCAATTGATGGTAAAAATTCGCCAGGAAAAAGTTGACAAGATTGCTGATTACATCCCTGAACAAGAAATAGACAATGGACCTTCGGAGGGAAAAGTACTGGTTCTCGGATGGGGAAGTACTTATGGCGCCATTAAAAGTGCAGTGATAGAATTGCTTTCAGAAGGGAAATCTGTTTCGCATATACATCTCCGTTATATCAGGCCTTTCCCTAAAAACCTGGGAAGTTTACTCAAAAATTTTGAACACATTTTAATACCTGAGCTAAATAATGGTCAACTGATAAAAGTAATACGCGATCAGTTTCTTGTAGATGCGAAGGGACTTAATAAAATCATGGGTGTGCCATTTACCAGGCAGGAAATAGTAGATGAAATAAAAAAGATGATCGGTTAATTGAGATCAATTTCTTCTCTCTCTTCCTAATGTGAGCCCAAGTTTAAAGCTAAAAGTTAAATACGAGTCAGTTCTGTCCTTGCCCCTGATACCACCTGGATGCGCAGTTTGAGCACCCGGCTTATGTCGATCGTTCAGCAAAATAGCATGGGTCAAATCAATCCCGGATAAATGGTTTGCAAAAACTGAAGGTTCAATGTACCGGCCACTTATGTCATCAAGATAATCAGTACTTAGCGCACGGAATAAAAGTTCTGCACGCACATTTAAAATTGGAGATAAATCATACCTCGCACCTATTCCTAAAGGAAAGTTCCATGCGTTTAACTTATACTCTTTTACATTAGGATATTCGGGAAACCCCTGCCCTTCAGTATGTAGCGGCTGAAGATCCACATAATTTCCATTTATTTTCGCTTGCGGTTTAAAATGAAAATAGCCGATTCCTGCCAGTAAATATGGAGAAACTACTGGCGGATGACGATCCTCATTGTAATTCACAAACATTTCAAATGGATGAAATTCACCAACCAGGACTACTTCTGCGATAGGACTTCTAAAACTCAAATTTCTTAGAAAACGCTCCTGCTCATCTGGCTTTTTCAAAATGCTATCATAACCGCTTACTCTTCCAAAAGTTCCCTCTACCCTTAATCCAATTGTATTTTGAAACATGACGCTAAAAAAAAGACCACCACAAATATCTGTCGTTTGTATATTAAAATCTTTAAGCCCTTTTTTTCCTAATCCATTTCTTCCGCCAAGATCAGTCATAGCATTCATGAATCCAAAAGAGCCACCGACCTCATACGTAAAATCAGCCTCATAATAATCTCCATTATAAAAATAATATTGAGCTTTTACTTGGCTACCTGACATCAATAAAAAAAGGAAAATGAGAATCTTGAATTTCATAAAGCAGGTAATTAAAAATATAGTTTCAGAAAAATGATATTAATTATGGATAAAAATAAACACTATTTTTTGATATTTGGTTTCACCACACTATTATAATATTTACAGGCATCTTTTAGCCCGCAGATTGCACATTTTGGTGTTCGCGCAACGCAAATATAACGCCCATGCAATATTAACCAATGGTGGGCTACGTGAATCAAATCAGCAGGGAGATTTTTTACTAATTGCTTTTCTGTTTCCAATGGAGTCTTTGCTTTCACAAGACCAATTCGGTTAGAAACTCTGAAAACGTGAGTATCTACCGCCATGTTAGGCTGATTATCTACCACCGATGTAATTACGTTTGCAGTCTTTCTTCCCACACCGGGAAGCTGCATCAGTTCGCTAACAGTCATTGGTATTTTACCTCCGAAATCCTGCATAACAGCTTTCGCCATCCCTATCAGGTGATTGGTTTTGTTATTAGGATAAGAAATACTTTTTATTAAAGGGAAAAGAGATTCAGGTGTCGCATGGCTTAACGATTCCACATCCGGGAAATTTTCAAAAATTGTCGGAGTTGTTTGATTGACTCTTTTATCAGTGCATTGCGCAGACAAAATAACTGCTACCAACAATTGGTAGGTATTGTCGTAAATTAATTCCGTTGCCGCGTCAGGGCTGTTTAAAACAAAGTAATTAATTACAAATTGGTATCTCTCTTTTTTTGTCATAAAAAAAATCCTGCTTTTCGGGCAGGATTAAAGTAATCTTTTTTCTTTTAGTTTTTAAATTGAAGATAATTGTCCCTGCTTTTTGGCTGCATACTCCAATATCTTGTCTATGGATTGCTGTCGCGGCGAGAAATTAATATCCTGTAAACCCTGCTGCGCATTAACTAACTTTTCATACGATTCTTTCAAATTAAAATCTGTCAAAAGAGCTGCTTTTATGGCCGCAGTTTTGAGCTCGGAGGTCTCTTTATACAGATACCTAACCAAGTCATCCTGGGTGAAATTGTTCATAATAGTGTGGGCTTTAATAAAAAAAATGTTCTATCCAAAATTATAACGTCAGCCGATTAAAAATATTGTACAGCTTTTTATTTTAAAGATGATGAGTCAATTGTGATCACAAAAAGATCCTCATTATCTTTCTTCATCAAATACTTTTCCCGTGCATATTTCTCTAATGTCTGCGGGTTTGTTTTCAGTAATTCCAGTTCGCTTTTTGTGTTTTCAATCTTTTCGGATAATAACTCTTCGCTCTCCTGCAAATGAATCAACTGCCGCATTCTTTTCATTTGCGAAGGCAAATCATTCCTATCAAAGAAGAGCATCCAAATAACAAATGCAATTCCTGTTAGTAAAAATTTGTTAGTAAAAATGGATCCGATCCGTTTCAAAAGCTTTTCGTTTAATAATAAAGATAGTAAACAATGAAATTACTTTTTCTGCCGAAGGCGTTTACTTTTTCCCAAAATTAATTTTTCCATTGGGGAAAATCGCACTATCACCTAACATCTCTTCAATTCGTATTAACTGATTGTATTTTGCGATACGATCCGTTCTGCTTGCAGATCCTGTTTTAATTTGACCACAATTCAATGCTACAGCAAGATCGGCAATGGTGGTATCTTCAGTCTCACCGCTTCTATGACTCATTATAGTATTAAAGCCATTATTTTGAGCCATGGAAACTGCATTTATAGTTTCTGTCAGAGTTCCAATCTGGTTTACTTTTACCAACAAAGCATTCGCTATTTTTTCATCAATACCCCGCTGCAAACGGGTTACGTTAGTTACAAATAAATCATCCCCTACCAGTTGAATCTTTTTTCCTAATTTTTCAGTCATTAATTTCCAACCCGCCCAATCATCTTCCGCCATTCCATCTTCAATAGAAACAATCGGATATTGTTTTACCCAACTGTCCCAATAATCAACCATTTTTTCGATACTTAATTTTTTGCCATCTGATTTATGAAAATGATAGACTTTTTTCTTTGCATCATACATTTCACTCACTGCCGGATCCATTGCGATTGCTACCTGTGTTCCTGCTTTATATCCTGCTTTATTTATAGCCATCATTACTGTTTCGATCGCCTCTTCATTACTTTGAATGTTGGGTGCAAAACCACCTTCATCACCCACATTAGTACTATACCCTTTTTTCTTCAAAACAGCTTTTAGTGAATGAAAAATTTCAACTCCCCAACGCAGTGCTTCGCTGAATGAAGTAGCTCCAACGGGCATCACCATAAATTCCTGGAAATCTATTTTATTATCAGCATGTGCACCACCATTTAAAATGTTCATCATTGGCATGGGAAGCACTCTTGCATTTGTTCCGCCAACATAGCGGTATAAAGGTAGGTTTGCTTCTAAAGCGGCAGCTTTAGCTACGGCCAAACTCACCGCCAGCATAGCATTCGCACCAAGTTTTCCTTTATTTTCAGTTCCATCCAATTCAATCATTCTACTATCTATTCCGGTTTGATCGGCTACATCCCAACCAATTAATTCTCCGGCTATAAGCGTGTTTACATTTTTCACTGCCTTTAGCACACCTTTACCATCATATATCTTTTTATTTCCGTCACGCAATTCCACTGCTTCATGAATGCCGGTACTTGCCCCTGAAGGCACGGCAGCTCTGCCTAAAAATTCATTTTCGGTAAGAATATCTACTTCTACAGTGGGGTTTCCGCGGCTGTCTAAAATCTGTCGCGCATGCATGCTTGCGATGTAACTCATATTTTTCTTTTTAATTGTTGTTTAAATTTCCGGTTAAGCTCCTGAAAACGTCTTCCAGGCTTTTACTTTTTGTTTGCAAAGAAAGGATATCTACATTATTATTTAAACTGTATTCCAGTAAAAGTTTCTTTACTTTTTCCGGATTTGAAGTTTGAATTGAGTAGTGATTCATTTCATTCTCCACCTTCAGAACATGATCTAATTGTTCCAAAAATTGCCTGTCCGCACTCTTACCAAATTCTACAGTTATTGTGTGTATCGGTTGGCCGGTTGATTGAAGATTTGCCAAACTATCATCAGCAACGATGGTGCCTTTATTTATAATAATTATCCGGTCACAAACGCTTTCCACTTCCTGCAAAATGTGTGAAGAAAAAAGTACAGTTTTGTTTTTTCCAAGGTTGCGAATTACTTGCCTTATTTCTACCAATTGATTGGGATCTAATCCACTGGTCGGTTCATCCAATATTAAAACTTTGGGATCGTGAATTAATGCTGCTGCCAGGCCTACTCTTTGCTTATATCCTTTACTTAGCTGACCATTTTTTTTATTGCTTTCTAATCTAAGTCCGGTGAGATCAATCACTTCCTCAATCCGGCTTTTGACATTTTTTACCTTGTGTAAATTCCCGATAAACTCCAGGTATTCTCTAACGTACATGTCATAGTACAAAGGGTTGCCTTCCGGCAAATATCCAACCTGCTTTTTTGCTTCCATTGTATCTTTATTTATATCAATTCCATTTACGGTAACCGATCCTATATCTGCCTTAAGATAGCCGGTTACAATCTTCATGGTAGTAGATTTGCCGGCCCCGTTGGGGCCTAAAAAGCCAACAATTTCATTATCCTTTGCTGTAAATGAAATGTTGTCAATTGCTTTTTGAGAACCGTAAATTTTTGTAAGGTTGGAAATGTGTATTGACATGGATTGGCAAAAATAAGTTTTAACGCTGGTATGCGAAAAATCTACCTAATTTTTAAATTTACTGAGCATGTTATTTATAAAATAATTCACTTAACCTTCTTGCTTTGGAGGTCTATTGCGATTTGGATTTTGGCCAGAAGGCCTGTTTCCTTGTTTTCTATTTTGCGGTCCACCGGTCTGAGGTCTCCTATTCGGATCAGGCCTGTCTCCTCCCGGTTTCGCTCTGTCGCCAGCATTCATAGTAGGTCGGCGATCATTTCCTCTGCGGTCGTTATCCTTGCGTTTGCGGCTATTTTTTTCAAGAGATTTTAAAGTTATTTGTCCAACCACATCCACAAATTCAGGTTCTACTTCTTTTGGTTTTCCGCTAATAACTTCTACAGTTTCCAGTGCTTCCGGTTTAATACCTTCTTTATTTTGAGCCTTTATTTTTTTTACCGTTTCAATAGAAAGCGGATAATGTTTAGTAGTGTCTGCCATGGTGTACCACATCAGGTTACGGAAAATATCTTTCTTTATCAGGAATGCCCTTCCTTTGGCAACTTCTATCACATCAGCATCTTCCGGAAAATGTTGTAATGCATCTAAATAAGTATCGAGTTCATAATTAAGACAACATTTTAATCTCCCACACTGCCCACTCAATTTCGTTTGATTGATACTCAAGTTCTGATATCGTGCCGCATTAGTATTTACACTTTTAAAATCTGTTAACCAGGTACTACAGCACAGTTCGCGGCCACAACTACCGATGCCACCCACTTTCCCAGCTTCCTGCCGGGCGCCAATTTGTTTCATTTCCACTTTCACTTTGAACTCGGAGGCGTATAAGCGTATCAATTCTCTAAAATCTACTCGCTCATCAGCAATGTAAAAGAACGTAGCTTTTCGTCCATCAGCCTGAATTTCTACTTCAGCCATTTTTAAATCCACTTTAAGTTGCCTGGCCATTGCGCGACTTCTTACCAAAACCTCTTTCTCACGCAATTTGGTTTCTTTCCATTTGATGATATCATTATCAGTCGCTATTCTTAGTATTTTTTTAATTTCAACGCTGTCTTCTTTTACATGCTTTTTCTTCATCTGCATGCGAACCAATTCACCGGTTAGACTGACAGTACCAACATCAAAACCACTCACTCCTTCAACAGAAATTATGTCTCCTTTTTCAAAAAAGTTAAGTGAATTATTTCTATAAAAATCTTTGCGGCTACCCTGGTTGAAAGACACTTCAACGATTCTGCAATTACTTTCAGGATCGCTAAAAGGAAGGTTAGCAAGCCAGTCATGAACATTCATTCTGTTACAGCCACCTGTACTACATCCACCGTTACTTTTGCAGCCGGTTGGTTTACCTGTACTACAACTATCGCATCCCATATATCTTAAATTAAATGATTGTAAATAATAAAATAAATGAGGGATAAATTGAGCCAGATGTGGTATATACTTTTCGCTCCTAAGACATCACACTTTACACTAAACTTAAAAAAAACATTTTATTCTGCTGGTGTAAATAGAACTTGTCATTTTTCGGAAAAGCAATTATTGAAAAAGTATATTTAAAAATTTCTTTCAAATAAATTCGAATCAAACATCTGCACTACAATCGCTACCTCAATGAACCAAAATTAACGAATTATCTTTAATAATATAGCGTAAGCGAATAGTAAGGGCATGGAACAACATTTTCGCATGAGCATTGCGTTCAATATTGTAAATGGCCATGTCCAATTCTTTTACAATCGCTTCCATCGCCTCCAGGGTGCACATATTATTCAGCCGCGAAGCAAAATCCCTTTCCAAATCCGGAATCGCTGATAAAGAATCCTCGGGTAAATACCTTACTCTTATAGCCTGCTGCAAAAGATGGATAAAATATTTCAGCAACTGCTTTTGCTTTTCCCTTCCCAACCTGCTGACTTCTTCTATCCATTTCAACTGATCATTTACATTATTTTTATAAGCAACATTCAACCATTCTCTTACCTGCAACAGCCAATCATCTTCCGTGTTATTGACTAACAGTAAAGCCTCACGCAGATTCCCTTCTGCAATGGCGGTAATTTGTGCTGCACGATCGGGAGCAATTTCTTTTTCAATTAATGCTTCTCTAATGTCCTCATTTTCTAATAATGGAATTTTTACTAATTGAGTTCTTGACAAAATGGTTGGCAAAATTGCGTTTTCATCTTCTGTAACTAAAATAAAAATTGTGTAAGGAGGTGGCTCTTCAATTAGTTTTAATAATTTATTGCCTTCATTTCGCAGATATTCAGGCATCCACATTATTAAAATTTTATAGTCGCTCTCAAACGCTTTCAGGCTTAGCTTTTGCAAAATAGTTTCACACTCCGCTGATGTAATATTTGCCTGCTTATTAACTGGATTTTCTATTTTGGAAGAAGAACTTTCTTTTAGAAAGTTGATCCAATCTGTTGCGTTTCCGTAAGGTGATTTTTGAATAAATTCACGCCACTCCAAAATATAATCAGTGCTCAGCACCTTATCATGCTTACTATCTTTTTTTAAAGCCGGATATGAAAAATGCAGATCCGGATGAACTAGTTGATCCACTTTTTTGCAGGAACTACATTCGCCGCAACTGTCTTCTAAAAACACAGTAGGTTTAAGTTCTTCCTCGGATTCAAACAATACCGAAATCTTTTCTTTTTTTGTTTTAGGATTAATTTTTTCGCATAAAATGTATTGAGCAAAAGCAATGGCAAGAGGGAGTGAACCACTTCCATCTTTTCCTAGAAATAATAAAGCATGGGAGAGCCTGTTTTTATTTACCAATTCTTTTAACTGGTTTTTAACGTGGACCTGCGCTACAATTTGGTTGAATTGCATGAATTCAATTAGGATTTAAACACAAATATTTAAATGAAAATATGAGGCAAATTTTAGTTTAAATGATTTAAAATATCATCATCCATTGGCTTTACTTTACTGTCAAACTTAGCAATCAAAACACCATTTTCATCCAAAAGGAATTTGGTAAAATTCCATATGATCTCAGCATCCATAACTCCATTTTCAGATTTAGAAGTAAGCCATTTGTATATAGGTGCAATATCATCACCCTTTACTGAAACTTTTGCCGCCATTGGAAAAGTCACTCCATAATTCTGGGTACAAAAAGTCTTGATTTCTTCACTGGTTCCCGGCTCCTGGCCACCAAAGTTATTTGCAGGGAAGCCAACAATTACGAGCTCTTTACCATACTCTTTATATAGCTTTTCCAAATCAGTATATTGAGGAGTGTAACCACATTTTGAAGCAGTATTTACGATCAAAATTTTCTTTCCTTTAAAGGTTGAAAAGTCGATAGTGCCACCGTCCAATGAGGGAACTTTAAATTGATATACTGTCTCAGGTTTCATTTTTTGTGAAATTTTCGCAGGGTTAACAAAAGAAAGCATTGCAAGAGCAAGGCATGCAAAAACAATATTCTTCATAATAATATTTTAAAAGGGTTTAGATAAAATGTGTCTGTAAAGATAGCGATATCTAAAAAGACGATTTGCTAAAGTCTGAGTAAATTTTATTGTCGAACTTTGCGCACTAAAATAAAAAAATGGAACCGAAATTGAAAAACAGATTGATAGAAATTAAGACAGAACAGTTGCTAAAACGATTTGATTCCGAAGCAGTAATCTTTGATCTGGATGGCACTTTGGTGGATAATAATGCCTTTCATCTTAAAACCTGGAAACAATATTTAAATAAAATGGGAAGAGATATTTCTGACGAAGAATACAACGCAAATATCAATGGACGAACCAATAAAGATGTGATACAATACATTTATCAAAAGGAATTGAACGAGGAAGAAATTTTAAAATATTCGCTCGAAAAAGAAGCATTATACCGCGAAATTTATGCATCTCATATTGAGCCGGTGAAAGGGCTTATTCCATTTTTGAAAGCATTGCATTCTAAAAATATTCTGATGGCTATTGCCACCTCCGGCATTCAACCAAATATTGATTTTATGTTTGAAAATATTCCGATAAAAAAATATTTCAAAACAATTGTCAATTCTTCTCATATCAAAAAGGGGAAACCGGATCCTGAAATTTATATAAAGACAGCGTCTATTTCAGGAGTGTTGCCAGCAAATTGTTTGGTATTTGAAGATGCTGTTGTTGGCATCAATTCTGCAATAGATGCGGGAAAGAGGGTAATTGCGATTGCTACTACACATCCGAAGGAAGAACTTTTAGGAGCAGATCTGATTATTGACAATTATCAATTTGAATATATTTAGAACGAATTTTGCTTAACACCAGGCGCACAAGCAGATTACAAAGAACCCATGATCATAAGTTCCCGTCTTTTAAAAAAGGACACTAATATTATGAAAGGCATTGGCCTTATTATGATCATGTTGCATAATTATTTTCATATTATTCCTCCTATTTCAGGCCAGAATGAATTTACGTTCCATGAAGATGCTTTTTATAATTTTCTTCGGGTCATTGCAACTAATCCATTTGATTTTATCAGGCAGGTCTTTTCTTATCTCGGGCATTATGGCGTTACCATTTTTGTTTTTGTGAGTTCCTACGGGCTTTATTCATCTTATAAAGAGAAAAGGATTAGTTATGCCGGTTTTTTAAAGAAGCGAATACTTAAATTATACCCAACATTATTAATAGTCGTGTTATTGCTATTTATATTTATCAGTATATATAGAGGTGCTTTTCCGGAAGCCGGAATAACGAAAAGCTTACTTTTAAAATTAACCCTTCTTTCCAATTTTATCCCGGGTGAAGCACTGGAAGTAGATGGACCACTTTGGTTTTTTTCTATGATAGTTCAATTGTATGCCGTATTCCCTCTGCTGAAATTTATTGTCAAAAAATATGGCGAAAATAGCATGTTGATCGTGGCATTTCTAATGGTAATTACCAGTTTACTATTAAATACCTTTCTGGTAAAAAATGACCTGAGCGCTTATTTTCTTTTCATCGGGCAGATGCCGGTATTTTGTCTAGGTATTTATTTTGCTGCACACCCGGTTATCAAAATACGGAATGAAATACTGATATTGGCTGTTGCAATTTTTTTATTTGCAAATGCAAACTTGTATGCCTGGCATTTTTCATTTTTAGCTTTTGCTATTATTATATTGTCAATATTTATTTTAGTACAATCTTATGTAAAACTATCTACAAAGATCAGGAGCTTTCTGGCTTACACGGGGGGTATATCGTTATCACTTTTTGCAGTGCATGGTATGATGCGATTTCCTTTTGAAGCGCTGGCAGAAAAATATAATGAGCCCTTGATCACTTCTATGCTTGCAGTTCCTTTTATAATTTGTGCTTATGCAGGAGCGTGGTTTATAAGATTAGTTGAAAAAAACTCAACAAAATATTTTTAAAAAATGATAAAAATTATTAACTATAACTTGATTATATCATCATTTTTATCGTAAAAATGAAATTCGGTGAGGTGGTAATTACTATTCGATTTCAATTTTATCTTCTGCTTAAATTTCATACTCCATTTTAATCTTTTGGAGAAGAATCCTTTTGTAAGATATGCGTAAAGGATGGGGTGTACTTCTACTGTAAGGCCTGAATGTTTTTGCATGATCAGGTAACTCAGATTTTTTTCGATTTCATCTTCCAAAACCAAGGCTGATGATATCTTACCTGTGCCATCGCAGCTTGGGCAAACCTCCATCGTATTGATGGTCATCTCCGGTTTCATGCGTTGGCGGGTTATCTGCATCAAACCAAATTTACTGAGAGCTAGCACAGCATGTTTAGCTCTGTCTGCACGCATAAACTTGTCCATTTGCTCAGCCAACTTCTTCTTATTTTCCGGCAATTTCATGTCGATGAAATCTACCACTATAATACCACCAATATCTCTCAAACGAAGTTGGCGTGCAATTTCCGCTGCTGCTTCAAGATTGGTTTCAAAAGCGTTCTGTTCCTGGTTATTACTCACACTTTTATATCCGCTGTTCACGTCAATTACATGCAAGGCTTCGGTGTGCTCAACAATAAGATAAGCGCCGCTTGGCAAACTCACTGTTTTACCAAAAGACGCTTTTACCTGGCGGGTAATTCCGTAACTATCAAAAATGGGAACTCCATTGGTATGAAAAGAAAGTATGTCTGATTTTTCAGGAGCTATCTTTTGCAGATAAGCCTTTGTATCGTTAAAAATATTCTTATCGTTTACTACAATTTTATTGAAATCTTCGGTAAGCAAATCCCGCAAAATACTATTGGTCTTGCCTTCCTCACTCATAATCTTTGAAGGAGGAACTGCATTAATTAGATTTTTTTGGATATTTCCCCATGTATTTATGAGTCCCAAAAGATCCTCGTGAAGTTCTGAAGTATGTTTCCCTTCTGCCGCAGTTCTAACGATAACTCCAAAATTCTTAGGCTTTATGGCTTCAATTATTTTTTGTAGTCGTTTCCTTTCATCAGAGGAATGAATCTTTCGGGAAACAGCAATTATATCATTGAAGGGTGTAAGCACTACGTATCTCCCCGGAAGAGAAAGTTCGCAACTTAGGCGCGGACCTTTTGCAGCAATTGGTTCTTTTAAAATCTGAACCAGGATGTTTGGTTTGCCACTTAAAACCTCGGCAATTTTACCGGTCTTTACTATTTCAGGCTCTATTGCAAAAGTGGAAAAATCAAAGCCTGTATCAGACTTATCATTGATCGCAATCTTCGTGAATTTAAGAATAGATTTCACATAAGGACTAAGATCTGAATAATGTAAAAAAGCATCTTTTTCAAATCCAACATCTATAAAGGCAGCATTAAGCCCGGGAATTAATTTCTTAACTTTTCCAAGATACAAATCGCCCACACCAAAGCTCGCATCTGCATTTTCGCTATGCATTTCCACGAGTTTTTTATCCTCAAGAAGGGCTATTTCTACTGCCTGTGGGGCAGCATTTATAATAAGTTCCTTGTTCAACAGAAAAATCTTTTAATTAATTTCTTCCCGAAAAAAGGAGAAGGTAAAGCCGGCTATACCGGCGTAGGACTACTGAAGCGATGTATTATTACTTCTTTTTATGACGATTTTTTCTCAAACGCTTCTTCCGCTTATGTGTAGCGATTTTATGGCGTTTTCTCTTTTTTCCGCAAGGCATAATTTAATTTTTTAATAATTTATAATAATTGGCAAATTAAAATTCAATTCACCGATGTGCCGTTTTATTCCAGTTAATGACTCTCGTTCAAGGCTTTAATTCTGGAGTCAACTTCCTTGCTATAAGCAGGGTTGTTAACCAAATGTTTACTCTGTTCGTACCACTTAATAGCATTTGCTTTGTCGCCAACTGAAGCATAAGCATCTGCAAGCCATGAAACCGCTTCAAGATTGTGAGCATCAAAATCAACCACCTTCTTCAAACGCTCGATAGCTTTTTCTGTTTGATTGGAAATTACGCCCCCAATTCCTAGTACCAATTGGGCTTGCATATTGTTAGAATCTTTGTTTACTACTTGAAGTAAATATTGTATTCCTTTCATTGTTTCCTCTGCATTCCCTATCATTCCCTGGCCATAAACATAACAACTTCCCAGTCCAACCTTCAAATCATCGCTTTCAGGATTCAGCTTTAGAGCCATTTGAAAAAGATCTGCAGCCGTTTCTGCCTCCCAAACTTTTAGGTCCGTTTTTGCCTCTCTCCTCATGTTCTCTAAAATTAAACGGGCAGCAAAGGTGAGGTTTTTTTCCGAATTATCCAACTTAGCCGCTTCGCTTAAATAATAAATGTACGGGACAAAGGAAGAGACTGAATCTTTCCAAAAATTTGCCAAACTTGTGAATTGGGTTTCAGATTGTTTTTTTACATCGCCGCGGCTAATCTCATTTTCAATTTTGGAAACATATACCAATTGAGATGGTGTAAGATTTTTCTTTTCCTGATCGATAGTAGCCTTGACATTAAAGGTGGGCGCTTCTTCTTTCGAAACGATCGATGCCGGTTTTTGAATTTCAGTTTTACCGAAAATAAAAAGGGCTAATAAAAGTAAAATACCAGCTCCTGCTAAATAAACACGTGTTCTCAAATCATTAAACCGGCTTTTTTATCCCGGTTCGCAAAGGTAACACTCTATTCGGGTTTTACTTGAGGGTTCTTATCCTTAATTTCCTGCACAAACTCTTTTGATGGCCTGAATGCAGGAATAAAATGTTCGGGAATTTCAACAGCAATATTCTTTTTTATGTTCCGTCCAATCTTCGCTGCCCGCTTTTTAATTATAAAACTTCCAAAGCCACGGATATAAATATTTTCGCCTTCGCCGAGCGTTTTTTTTACTTCTGTAAAAAGATTCTCCAATGTAACCAACACATCTACTTTTGGAATTCCTGTCTTATCGGCAATGCGATTAATAAGGTCTGCTTTTCTCATTTTATTTATTTTTAAATTAATGATAAAATAACTATCCATTAAATTTTAATGACAGTTTCCAAAGTGGCTTACCAAATTTAATATTTTTTTTGTAATAACTTGTGCTAATATTAATTGCACATTTATATTTTTTTAATCTTTAGATGCTGAATAATAATTCATAATTTTCAATTTAGCAAATATCAACCGCACCTAAATACCTTGCCTCACGATTCAAATAGTTTTTTTACCTCAGCTCTTCTCAAATGGGACAAGTCTGAAAATATAAGATTGATGCCCTGGAAAGGCGAAAAAGATCCTTACAAAATATGGATCAGTGAAATCATATTGCAGCAAACAAGAGTCCAACAAGGTCTCGGTTATTATCAAAGATTTATCAGTGCTTTTCCTGATATAAAATCGCTCGCCACTGCTCCTGAACAGCAGGTATATAAGCTTTGGGAAGGCTTGGGATACTACTCAAGGTGCAAAAATTTAATTGCCACAGCTCGTTATATTTATAATGAATTGGAAGGAATCTTTCCAAAAGAATACGAATCAATTTTGGCTTTAAAAGGAATCGGGGTTTACACGGCGTCAGCCATTTCATCGTTTGCTTACGGATTGCCTCATGCTGTGGTGGATGGAAATGTATTCAGAGTTTTGTCAAGATATTTTGGTGTCACCACACCTATCAACACCACAGAGGGAAAGAAAAGATATAGTGAACTTGCACAGCAACTTTTATATAAAAAAGATTCGGCGCAGTACAACCAGGCGATCATGGATTTTGGCGCGGTTATTTGTAAACCCTTATCACCTCTATGTTCCAAGTGCCCGTTGCAAAAAAGATGCGTTGCTTTTTTAACGAACAAGGTTTCCCAATTACCCATAAATGGAAAGAAAATAAACCTAAGAACCCGTTGCTTTAATTATCTGGTAATAGAACATAAAAAAAAATACCTCGTAAGAAAAAGAATAGGGAAAGACATTTGGCAGAATCTATTTGAGTTTGTGTTGATAGAAACAGATACCTTTTTGGAAAAGGACGAATTGGTGAAAAACGAAACTCTTCTACAATTTAAAAACGGCCACAAGTGGAAGGTTAGTTTTATTTCAAAACGAATATCTCAAAAACTAACTCACCAAATACTTAACGGGCAATTTGTTCACATTGATTCAGCGGAAGAATTTCAGCCACCTTCCGGGTATAAATGGGTCACAAAAAAACAAATCAAACTGCTACC
>JBDSHT010000214.1:0-3399 GCA_039918315.1 Ginsengibacter sp.
TTAAAACCATTGGGAAAGTTTGAACCTGATAAATTTGAGCTGTATGATAAATTATACCAGGAATGGAAAACTCTTTTAGAGTCTCATTTAAAATAGAGATACTCCATGGCTCCCATAAAAAATGGCCGCGCATTGTCGGCCATTTTTTATGGGAATTTCGCATCCGCTCTATTCCGTAAATATCAGAAATTATGTAATGCTCTTTAATTCATACAATACAAAAATACATTCTTCACCTTCTCTTAATATTCATCTTCATTGAAGAAAAAATCTTCCTGGCTTGGATAGTCAGGCCAGATGTCTTCCAGGCTTTCATAAATTTCGCCGCCTTCATCTTCAAGCTCTTGTAGGTTTTCTACCACTTCAATTGGCGCACCACTTCTGATGGAATAATCAATCAGTTCATCCTTTGTAGCAGGCCAGGGCGCTTCCTCAAGATGTGATGCAAGTTCTAGTGTCCAAAACATATATTATTCGTTTTATTTGTTTTTTAAAATTTAAAACCGGGGTCCTTAATTTTCCGCAAATGTAAAAGTTATATCGGGAAAACCAAATATTGTTTTTTTAACGGAATTCCATTCATAATGTTGTTGATTTTGCTGTTAAAGTTGCATGGGGCAGATTTAATTTTTGAGTTTTTAAAATTGCAATTTACCCGTACATTTAACGATGTTAAAAGCAAATGGAATTTACAAGAGCTATGGCTCATTGCAGGTGCTCAAAGGAGTGGATATCGAAATTCAAAAAGGAGAAATAGTGAGCATTGCCGGTTCGTCGGGAGCAGGTAAAAGCACTCTGCTACATATTTTGGGTACGCTCGATGTTGCCGACAAAGGAGAATTATATTTAGATAATGTTATGATAAATAAATTGAAAGGGAAAAAGCTTTCCAGCTTTCGGAATCAGCACATGGGATTCGTCTTTCAATTTCACCACCTTCTTCCGGAATTTACTGCACTCGAAAATATTTGTATTCCGGGTTGGATTGCTAAACGTAAAAATAAAGAAGTGCAAGACAGGGCATTTCAATTATTAGAATTATTAAACCTTAAAGATCGTGCTGAACATAAACCCGGCGAACTATCGGGCGGCGAACAACAAAGGGTAGCAGTAGCCCGGGCACTTATCAATAATCCTTCCATCGTGATGGCTGATGAGCCTACCGGAAATCTTGATTCCGCAAATGCCAAAGAGCTCCATAATTTATTAATTAGTTTAAGAGATCAGTTTCAGCAAACCTTCCTGATCGTTACCCATAACGAAGAGTTGGCCAAATTGAGTGATCGTATTTTGCACATGAAAGATGGAAAGATGGTTAACTGATTTTAAGAAAATTTCCTCCTTTAATAGTCCTCCTATTACCTGTTTACAGTCATTATATAGTAAGCAATCGATTGCTTATATTTTTTTAGTTTGCCATTTTACATTTTACTTTGTAATTCAATTTACAGTATGATTAAAGAGCGAATTTTAGTAATTGGAGCCTGCGGCCAAATAGGTGTTGAGCTTACCTTGGCACTTCGCAAAATTTATGGCGGATCCAACGTGATTGCATCCGATCTGCGTGAAGAAAATCTTTTATTGAAGGATACAGGACCTTATGTGAGCCTTGATGTGATGAACAAAGAAATGCTTCATGTGCAGGTAATCCGGCAGAACATTACACAGATATATTTATTGGCTGCAATACTCTCCGCCACCGGCGAAAAAAATCCTGCGCTGGCATGGCACCTGAATATGCAGAGCCTTTTGAATGTTTTAGAAATTGCCAAAGATGAAAATATTCACAAGGTGTATTGGCCTAGTAGTATCGCGGTATTTGGACCTACCTCTCCAAAAAATAATTGCCCTCAGCAAACTATAATCGAGCCTACAACTGTTTATGGCATTAGTAAATACGCCGGTGAGTTTTGGTGTAATTATTTCTTCAACAGGTATAAGGTGGATGTGCGTAGTATGCGTTACCCAGGTTTAATAAGTTACAAAAGCCAGCCTGGTGGCGGCACTACAGATTATGCAGTTGAAATATTCTATGAGGCAAAGGATGGTAAAAGTTATACGTCATTTCTCAAGGAGGATACTTATCTCCCAATGATGTATATGCCCGATGCCATTCGGGCCACCATAGAATTAATGGAGGCACCCCAGGAAAAAATTTCTGTTCGCACCTCCTATAATATTTCAGGGATGAGTTTTTCTCCAAAAGAAATTGCTGCCGAAATTAAAAAGCATATTCCAGGTTTTTCAATTTCGTATGAACCAGATTACAGACAATCCATTGCTGAGAGCTGGCCGCAAAGCATTGATGATTCAGTTGCTCTAAATGATTGGGGTTGGAAAAATGAATTTGACCTGGCCGCAATGACGAGTGATATGCTGAAGAATTTAAGTTCTGAAAAATAGGTTTGTAACGAAGAGGAGTAAAAACAAATTGTCATCTTAACAATAAAACAAATTAATATTCCGTTAATGCTTTTTTGATACAAATTTTTTTTATATGTAAAATCTAAAATTACCTTTGTATCTATGGCAATAAATAAATAAATAACTGATATTTGTATCCTAATTTATTTATTGAATCTTTTACTAACACAATTATTAAATTTAAAAAAGAAAAAATGAAAAAATCAATTTTGGTTTTTGCCGTTGTTGCCCTTGCAACATTAGGCGCAAAGGCACAAGATGGTGCCAAGTCAACAAACTTAAGTCTCGGCGTAAATGTGGGGTTGCCTACTTCTTCTCCGTCAGCTTATTCTATTGCATTTGGAGCTGACTTACAGGCAGACTTTTCTGTTGCAGCTACAACAATGATAACTGCTAGTGCAGGTTATCAAAGCTATTCAATAAAATCCAAATACGGAGGCGGTAGCGACTACTTTATTCCGTTACTTGGTGGTGCAAAATTTCTGTTTGGCGCTGATCATAAAATGTACGGACATGCACAATTAGGATATGGATTTGCTAAAGGTGGAAGCGGTGCTTTCGCTTATGCTCCTAGTCTTGGTTATATGTTCAGTCCAAACCTGGATGGTTCTTTAAAGTATCTTGCATTCAGCAAAAACAGTAGTACGCTTGGTTCTGTTAATTTCCGTCTCGCATATAATTTCTAAAATAAATATTCTTTTGTTTGAGCCTCCTTCGGGAGGCATTTTTATTTATGGGATGTTATGATATGGTGTTCATAAGCAAACTTTACCAGGCCAATCAAACTATTGGTTTCTGTTTTTCTGTAAATATTTTTTCGATGGGTCTCCACCGTTTTTTCACTTAAAAAAAGATGTGCTGCAATTTGCTTATTACTCATTTCCTTCTCTATCAGTTGAATGATTTCTATCTCTCGCTGCGTAAGATGTACCCTCTCATTTTCTTTTACTAATTCATCATTTTTATTTAATTCCG
>JBDSHT010000215.1:0-5334 GCA_039918315.1 Ginsengibacter sp.
AAGCACTTCGTCCAATTCGGTTTCGGGTACTGTAAAAAGTTCGCGCGGCATCTCATCAATGGTTGATGGATTTATATAAGCATGTACCAATATCAATTCGGCATTAAAGATATTAGCAAGCGAAGCGGCATAATCTGCTGAGCTAAACGAAGCGTCTGAGAAGTCGATAGGGGCCAATATTGTTTTCATAAAAATAATAAGTTTGAATGTTACAATTATGACTTTAAAGATAGGATTCCTTTTATCAGGAAAATATGATTCATCTTAGGTTTTAAAAATTAGTGAATCGGATAAAATACAAATGGCTCACTTATTTTTTACTGTCAACACATTCTTTCTACAAAGGATTATACTGAATCCTCTTTTTAAAAATTTTGTAAGAAAAACAGTTTTTGTTGAAATAGAAAATTTGGAATAGAAGTGGGGGATATTTTAATTTTTTAAAACCGACTCAATCTTGGTGTAAATTTCTTCCAGCCCAAACGGTTTTTCGAGACAATCATCTGCGCCATAAATTTCATAATCTTTCAGAGCATGTGCGGCAGCGGAAAAAAGTATAATTTTTAGATTTTTAGTAGCTTCGGATTGTTTTAATTTTTTACATAACTCACGACCATCAAGCCCGGATAAATAAATATCCAATATCAAAACGTCGGGTTTGAAACTGGCAATCTCATCATGAATATGAGTGGCATCAAGATGTGTTTTTACAACGTAATCTTTCAATTCTAAAAACATTTTCATTCCTTCTAAAATGTCTTTTGAATCATCAATGATGAAGATTTTTTCTTTGGGCATTCTTAAAATTAATTCAAAGATTTTACATTTCATAATAGGCCTGACAAGAAAAACCGATAACTAATAAATTTTTTTACTAAGCCTTTTATGTTGCTTTTTAGATTAAAAATTATTCTTGCCTTCTCAAAGCAATTGGGGAATGAATGAAGTGTTTAAAGTTTACTTCACCATCTTTATTGCCTGTCTCCTGAAATAAAAAAAGCCCTTTAAAACGATACGTTTTAAGGGCTTTTAATAAAGTAAGAGCGGAGAGTTAGGGATTCGAACCCCAGGAGGCTTTCACCTCAACAGTTTTCAAGACTGCCGCAATCGACCGCTCTGCCAACTCTCCGGCGCAAATATATGTTGCGATTTTTTAGTTAAAAAATATTTTAAAAAAAACTTTGTTTTAAATAAAAAAAGATTGCCTGCAAGTGAAACTGGATGGGCTTTTTTAGGATTTAAAAATCAACAGTGAGACGCTTATATTTGTAAAAATCAATTCATAGTATCAGCAACTCCGCATCCATATTAAGTAATCCTATCGAGTATTTAAAAGGAGTAGGCCCCATCAAGGGTGACCTTTTAAAGAAGGAAACCGGAATATTTAATTTCAAGGATTTAGTGGAATATTTTCCTTTTCGCCATATCGACCGAACTACAATTACCCCCATTTCTGCAATCAGGGATTCTGAATATGTGCAGGTCGTCGGCACATTGACATCTAAAGAAATTTTGGGAGAGAAAAGAGGCAGACGTCTCGTGGCTTCTTTATACGATGGCACCGGAGAGATAGAACTGGTATGGTTCCAGGGAATAAATTGGATTGAAAAAACATTGCAAACGGGCACCAAATTGAGGGTGTTTGGCAAAGCCGGATTTTTTATGAATACACCTCAACTTTCACATCCGGAAATAGAAAAAGTAACCGATGAAAAAGTGGAAACGAAGAATTTTTTGGAACCTGTTTATGCCAGTACAGAAAAACTAAAAGCCCGTGGATTGGGTGGAAGGCAGATTGCACAATTAACTTACACACTTTTAAATTTACTTTCAGAAAAAGATATTCCTGAGAACCTTCCGGCATCCATTTTAGAAAAATTTCGATTGGTAAAAAGATGGGATGCATTTAAAAATATTCATTTTCCGTCCAACGAAACTGATTATAAGAATGCCGTGAACAGGATAAAGTTTGAAGAACTGTTTTTATCGCAGTTACGAATGGGACTGATTCGCGGCAAGCGTCACGCGACCTCCAGAGGTTTCGTGTTTGAAAAAGTAGGCGAACTTTTTAATGATTTTTATAAGCATCATCTTCCTTTTGAATTAACCGGCGCTCAAAAGCGCGTGTTGAAGGAGATAAGGAAAGACCTGGGTTCAGGCAAACAAATGAACCGCCTTTTGCAGGGCGATGTGGGAAGTGGCAAAACAATGGTGGCACTGATGACGATGCTAATCGCGGCTGATAATGGATTTCAAAGTTGCTTTATGGCACCTACTGAAATTTTAGCCCGCCAACATTTTGAAAGCCTGAAATCGATGCTTGGCGATTTGCCCGTAAATGTTGGCGTGCTCACCGGATCTTCTTCTGCCAAAGAAAAAAGAGAAATGCTGCAACAATGTACCGATGGTACTTTGCATATCATAACTGGCACTCATGCTTTAATAGAAGATAAAGTGCAATTCAAAAATTTGGGCCTTGCCATCATTGATGAACAACACCGATTTGGCGTTGCCCAAAGGGCAAAACTTTGGAAAAAGAACGAACTGGCCCCACATATTTTGGTGATGACGGCAACACCAATTCCAAGGACACTGGCACTCACGGCTTATGGCGATCTGGATTACAGCGTGATGGATGAAATGCCGCCGGGTAGAATTCCGATTGTTACCGTTCAACGATACGAATACAACCGGCCACAGGTAATGGATTTTATTAGATCTGAAATTCAAAAAGGGAGACAAGCGTATTTAATTTATCCACTTATTGAGGAGTCTGCGAAATTGGATTTTGAAAATTTGATGAAAGGTTATGAAGAGGTGAAGGCTTTTTTTCCCGAACCAAAATATTATATTAGCATGGTGCATGGAAAACAAAAACCTCAGCAAAAGCAAATTAATATGTATCGTTTTGTTACCGGAGATACTCAAATAATGGTGTCCACTACAGTGATAGAAGTGGGGGTGAATGTTCCTAATGCCAGTGTGATGGTGATTGAAAGTGCCGACAGATTTGGATTGCCGCAATTGCACCAGTTACGCGGTAGGGTGGGAAGAGGAAATGAAAAGAGTTATTGCATCCTCACTACCAAAGTGAAAATATCTGCCGATGCGAGGCAACGACTTAAAATAATGTGCGAAACGAATGATGGTTTTAAGATTGCTGAAAAGGACCTTGAGATCCGGGGACAGGGAGATATAGAAGGAACCCGTCAGAGTGGCCTTCTTAATTTTAAATTGGCAAATATCATAGATGACCGAAATATTTTGGAAGCTGCACGCCATGCTTCTGAAAAAATAATTGAAGAAGATCCGGATTTATCTTCGGCAGACAATTTGTATTTACGAAATTACCTGGTATCTCAAAAAGGGAAAACTGTTTGGAGTAAAATTTCCTGAGAAGAAAATTGGAATGTTAATTCGCTATTAAATGCAGACGTTAATACTGAAAATAAAACTTGTGTTGTAATAGTTTCGTAAATTAGATTTTAGAAAATACATTGATTATTTTACTGGTTTTTTGATATAGGAATTTCGTTTTTATTCATAGTAAAATTTTTAACTTGAGTAATTTTAAACTTTACCCCTCTTTATTTTTCACGATACTGTTCACATTATTTGTGGGCAATTCAATTTTTGCTCAAATTCAATTTATTGAAAATAAAGGGCAATGGGATAGCCGCATTAAATACATGAGCCAAGCCGGCGATGGGTCATTTTTTTTACAACAAAAAGGATATACAATCACCCAGCACGATCCTGAAGATGTGGGAGCCATGATGAGAAATAATCATAATCATGCAAACGAAGATTCAGGCGCACACTCGTCTTCAAGGCCCGGAAAGATCAAGAGCCATTCTTACACCGTTGAATTTTTGAATGCATCCCATGCACAAATTGTTCCTGAGAAACCCATCCCCACAGTGAATAATTATTTTATAGGAAATGATAAAAGCAAGTGGGCGAGCGAGTGCAAGATTTACCAGGTAATCACTTATAAAAATATTTATCCCGGTATAGATGCGCGGTATTATGTGGATGGAGCCAGCAATTTAAAATATGATTTGATTGTGCACCCTGGTGGGGATATTGATAAAATCGCCATGAAATATAGTGGTGCCAGTAAGATCAATATTAAAAATAAAGAGTTAGAAATTTCCACACCGCTGGGGAAAAGTAAAGAACTGCAACCTTATACCTACCAGGTTATAAATAATCAGAGACAGGAGGTGGAATGTCGTTATGAGGTAAAGGGAGATGTGGTAAAGTTTAAAGTAAAAAATTATTCTCCGGATCAAACCCTGATTATCGACCCTACACAGGTTTTCTTTAGTTATTCAGGAAGCACCGCCGATAATTGGGGCTTTACAGCTACCTATGGCCCTGATGGTAGTTTCTATGGTGGAGGAATTGTGTGGGACGCTGGTTTTCCTGTGTCTCCCGGAGCTTATGATGCTTCCTTCGGAGGTAAGTTTGATATTGGAATTATCAAGTTATCACCTGATGGTAAAAACAGGATTTATGCTACCTACATTGGAGGCGATTCAAAAGAACAACCCCATAGTTTAATCGTTGATCCGCAGGGTAACCTTATTCTGGCCGGTAGGACTAATTCATCCGATTATCCTACTACCAACAGGTTCGGTCCCGGTGGTGATTGGGATATTGTGGTTACTAAACTTAATGCAACTGGTAGTGCGATTATTGGCTCCTTAAGAATTGGTGGCGGTGGCCCGGATGGTGTCAACATTTCTGATAACGATGTTCAAAAACTAAATACACTAAAGCGCAATTATGGTGATGATGCACGAAGCGAAGTAATCCTTGATGGAAGCAATACGATTTATGTGGCCTCTTCCACATCATCTCCTGATTTTCCTGTAACTGCAGGTGCAGTTCAATCCACAATTGGAGGACTACAGGATGGAGTAGTTTTAAAAATTGATCCAAGTTGTAATAGTGTTTTGGCGAGTACGCTGCTTGGCGGTGCAAAGAATGATGCCGCTTATGTTTTGTCATTGAATAATAATGGGAATATTTATGTGGCTGGTGGAACAGGGAGTTCAAATATGACCGGAATTTCTCCCGCCGGTGTAGTGAAGCCAGCGTTTTCTGAACCCGGCGTTACCGATGATGATTGCGATGGATACATCATTGAATTAAATCCAAATTTTACAGCTACAGTAAAAGGAACTTATATCGGAACCTCGAAAGCTGATCAGATTTATGGCATTGAAACTGACAAATTCGGATTTATTTATGTGATGGGAACGTCGGATGGAAACATGCCTGTGCTCAATGCAGCTTTTTCCACCCCCGGTGGTAAACAATTTATTT
>JBDSHT010000216.1:0-7848 GCA_039918315.1 Ginsengibacter sp.
AATATTTACAATGCTTCCTTTTCCATTTTTTTGTATGGCTTCGCCAAAAACCTGTGTAGGTAAAACGGTGCCAAACAAATTTAAATCCATTACTTCTTTAAGCGCATTCATGTTCAGGTCAAAAATATTTTCTCCGGGTTTCACCACGGCTCCAGGAACATTTCCTCCCGCTGCATTTACTAGTCCATCAATTTTGCCAAAGGCATTTAGTATTTTTTCCTTCGCATTTTCTAACTGTTCCTTTGCAGTTACATCAGCAATTAAAGCAATAGCTTTCCCGCCTTTTGCAATTATTGCATCAACTCTTTCATTCGCTACTTTTTCATTTCGTCCAAGGATGCCAACTGTTCCACCGGCATCTGCAATTCCATGAATAAATGCTTCGCCAAGAATGCCGGTGCCACCGGTTACTACAATAACTTTACCCTCTAATGAAAATTCTTTTGTCATGTGATTAGTTTTATGTTGCTGTTTAATTTCTTTTTAAAGATGAAAAGCGGAGTGTTTTCTTTGTTGCTTAGGTTGGTCTTTCCGGGAAATAGTCACCATAAGATCATGCTATTTATTAGATGAAAAATAAATCCTTCGAAAGAATACACTTCAATTTAGTGAAAATTCAAAAGTTACTTTTGAAGTGCAGTAAATAAATATAAAACATCCGGTACTACAACGTTTGAAATTAAATTGATTAGGCATTTAGGATTTGAGTTAATTTGAGAAACTATCGATATTGAATGAATTTTATGAGAAAGGCAGTCACACTAAAAGATATTGCAAAGCGGTTGAACATGTCAATCTCCACGGTTTCTAAAGCATTGAACAACGATCCTTCAATCAGTGGAATGACAACCGAAAGAGTAAAGAAGCTTGTTGCAGAATGGAACTATATTCCCAATGAAGCGGCACGTCATTTTAAATTGAAGCGAACCTTTACAATCGGGCTTATCATTCCTACAATGCTCGATGAATTTTATATTCCGGCAATTAATGGAGCTGAAAATATAGCTGTCTCTGAAAAATATAATGTGATTATTTTACAATCGCATGAAGACCCTTCCAACGAAAATAAAATATTGGAATTGATGATGCGTAACCGTGTGGATGGATTGATCGTTGCTATCACAAAAAAGACGGTTGATTTGTCGGCTTTTTTAAAAATGCAAAGTGCCGGTATTCCAGTTGTTTTTTTTGTGCGACCACCCAACGAAAATATTTTTGATTATGTAATTGTCGATAGTGAAGGAGGGGCATTTACCGCAACAGAGTTTTTAATAAATAAGAAACATAAACGTATCGGGCATTTAATGGGGCCACCATCGTTAGCAATAAGCCACCTGCGATTGAATGGATACAAACAAGCGTTGAAGAAAAATAAAATAAAGTTTGATCCGGAATTGGTAATTGATGTAAACCTTACGGAAGAAGCCACATTTTCGGCGATGGCAAAGTTTATGAAAATGAAAAATCCTCCAACTGCTATTTTTTCTTTTAAGAATTACATAAATCTTGACGCCATAGAATTTCTTAAAAAAAATTACCCAAAAAAGGTCGGTAAGATTGACTTTACGGGCTTCGGTAACTTGCCGCTTTTTCGTTATCTCGATCATAAACCGGTAGCCTCTATCGAAGAGAATCCCTTTCAAATTGGGTTGGAAGCTGCAAAGCTTTTAATTAAAAAAATTGATTCCGGCGATACCGAAACAGTTATAAACAGTCATCCTATTATTGTCCCTTCACAACTCATTATTCATAAATAGCCGGTCCTGTTTGTGGTCTTAATTAGGAAAAAAAATTCCAGTTCTGCTGGAAATAAACAACAGTACGAAGTTTAGTTATCTGAGTATTTCAATTGGCAAAATTATTGATAAAAGATGTTTTGAATATTACAACACACCTCCCATTTATCCAGGGTGTAGAAATTAATTCCTTTTATAAATTATAACAAAAGCCATGTCACAAAAGAAGAAAAAATTTTTCGAAAACCTCGCTGATAAAGCAACACTTGCCACAGGAAGCACACCCGCTATTATCGTAAGTTTTAGCTTGATTTTAGTATGGGGACTTTCCGGCCCTTTCTTTAATTACTCAGAACTCTGGCAATTAATCATCAACACCAGTACTACAATAATTACATTTCTAATGGTGTTCTTAATCCAAAAATCGCAGAATAAAGACTCTATTGCATTGCATCTAAAATTGAATGAGTTGGTAGCTGCCCACGAGCTGGCAAATAACAGGTTGGTGGATGTGGAAGACCTTACAGAAGATGAGCTATTGGTACTGAAAAAATATTATGCTCGCCTGAAAGAGCGCGCTAAGAAAGACAATAATTTAATTACTTCCCGTAGCCATGAAGAAAATGAAGCCGTTGATAATGTCTCGTCAACTTAAAAGTTTATGACCTACCAAAATTTCAGAATTGCTTCTCAAGACTTTTTTTAGGGTAACAAAACGATCGATTTTTTTTTACTCTAAATAGGAAGCAGTCAAAAAGCAAGGCTGGTTTATTGCCCAAGGAAAAAGCAGAAATGGAAATTTTAGAGCGCAAACAGAAATACAATCGGCAATTCAAATTTATTTTTTCCATATTATTGTAAAACGTGTCAATATTAGAATTTATAAGTGAGCCTCTTCGGATTAAATTATATTGATAAATTGCAATTGTAAACCTTTTAACTTCTATAAAATACGATGAGGCATAACAAATTTTTTTTAAAATGGAAACAATTGAGAATATAATTTTTGACTTTGGTGGAGTATTTCTTGATATAGATTATTCCCGCACCAGGGCAGCGTTTGAGAGTTTGGGAGTAGCCCGTTTTGAGGAAATGTATTCGCAAGCAGATGCCGATATGTTATTTCAAAAACTGGAAAAAGGCGATATTTCAGTAGAACAGTTCTATATCGATTTAAAGAAAACTACTGGCCTGGATTTATCGACCGAAGACATTGACCACGCCTGGAATGCAATGTTGCTACAATACCGCGAATCAAGTATTCAATATCTTGAAAAGCTAAGCCAACGCTATGAATTGTATTTGTTCAGCAACACTAATTTCATCCACATGCGTGCCTTTAGAAAATTATTTCAGGAGCAACATAACGGGGCGAGCTTTGATGATTATTTCACGAAAACTTTTTATTCGTGTGAAATGGGATCGAGAAAACCTGATCATGAATCTTTTCAGTCGATTATAAATGAATTGGGAATCGATCCTCAAAAAACCTTGTTTATTGATGACTCTATTCAAAATATAAATGCTGCTAAGGAAGTGGGACTTCAAGTGATTCATTTAACCAGCGGAATCAACATTGAAGATTTGGGATTATTAAAATAGGTAATGTAGAAGAAAACTTTTTTACTTTTTTACTTCTTCAAATTCAATGTATTCCTCGTCGATAGAGGCTTTCGGTTGAGGTGTAGGAGTTGTTTGCCTGGTTTGGGTACGATTTATTTCATCGTTCATTTTTTGCTGCATTTCTCCAAATTGCTTTTTGATTTTGGTGGTAGATTTATAAATTGGAATGATCAAATCAAAAATCAATTTGTATAAAAGATAAAATAAAAATATTCTGAGTAAAAGATTTAGAATCGACATGTCACAAAAATAATTCTTTTAAATCAATTGGTTTTTAATACCGGTGTTTATAAGGTAAAAAAATTGTTAATCCATTTTAGTGTCAAAATTAATTTTGGAATTAAATGCAATATTGAAGTATATTCGCAGCCGAAAATGATCAGTGAAAGGGAACGGAAGCGTTCCCTTCTTCTATTTAAAAAAGGGATTTTATAAAAAATGACAGTGTCCACACCATTGCAACAAATTGAAGAATTTGTAGTAAGCTATATTGCGAAATGGCCGGAAGTTTTTCTTGTTGAAATTAAATCTTCGGCTTCAAATCAAATAACAGTTTTATTGGATGCGGATAATGGAATTACTATTGAAAAATGTACTTCAATAAACAAAGCTCTTTACAAGTATATAGAAGAATCCGGGTTATATCCCGATGGAAATTTTTCATTGGAGGTTTCATCACCAGGAGTTGATAGACCATTAAAGCTTCGTCGGCAATACGAGAAGAATGTTGGAAGACAAGTGGAGGTTTTAATGAACGACGGCACAAAATTAACCGGAGTACTCAGTGGAGTCGATGACGAAAATATTGTTCTGAATGAAGAACAGGGAAAAGGAAAAAAATTAATTATGAAGACAACAACAATTTTATTTAATCAGATAAAGCACGTGACTGTGCTGATAACTTTTTAAAAATACAGCATGGCAAGTATTAACTTAATCGAATCGTTTCAGGAATTTAAAGACGCTGAAAATATAGACAGGCCTACATTAATGAAGGTAATGGAAGATGTTTTTAAAACATTGATCCGAAAGAAATATGGTTCTGACGAGAATTTTGACGTGATCGTAAATGACCAAAAAGGTGATTTGGAAATTTTCCGTCGTCGTACCATTGTGGATGATGATGATCTTTATAACACGCTTAGTGAAATTGAATTAAAAGATGCAATTAAAATTGAGCCTGACTATAAAGTTGGTGAAGAATTATATGAGGAAGTTGATATCCAAAAAGAATTTGGAAGAAGAGCAATCCTCGCAGGAAAGCAAACGCTGGCAAGCCGTATCAACGACTTGAAGAAAAATATTCTGATTAAAAAATACGAAGACCGCGTTGGTGATATCATCAATGGAGAGGTTTATCAGGTTTGGAAAAAAGAGATATTGTTGTTGGATGAAGAAGGAAACGAGATGTTACTTCCTAAATCTGAACAAATCCCTTCTGATTATTTTAAAAAGGGTGAAACTATTCGTGCGGTTGTAAAGAAAGTAGAACTGAAGAATAACCAGGCGATGATTATAGTATCGCGAACAGATACTTCCTTCCTTGCTAAATTGCTTGAAATTGAAGTCCCTGAAATATTTGATGGCCTGATAGTTATTAGGAAAATTGTAAGAGATCCGGGAGAAAGAGCGAAGGTGGCTGTAGAGAGTTTTGATGATCGTATTGACCCGGTTGGTGCTTGCGTGGGAATGAAGGGAAGCCGTATCCATGGCATTGTTCGCGAGTTGAAGAATGAAAATATTGATATCATAAATTGGACGAACAACATCCAGCTTTTGATTCAACGTTCTCTTACTCCGGCAAAAATTACCAGCATGGAAGTAGATACAGAAGCTAAGCG
Organism: Ginsengibacter sp.; assembly: GCA_039918315.1. Taxonomy (GTDB): domain Bacteria; phylum Bacteroidota; class Bacteroidia; order Chitinophagales; family Chitinophagaceae; genus Ginsengibacter. The sequence continues at coordinate 5,201 of JBDSHT010000216.1, forward strand.
TGCGAGTGTTTATTTAAAACCCGACCAGGTGTCATTGGCCATTGGCCGCAGAGGTGTGAATATTAAATTGGCGTGTGAACTTACTGGTTTGGAAATTGATGTATTCAGAGATAATGAAGGCGAAGTGGAAGAATATGATGTGGATCTTGAAGAATTTACAGATGAGTTGGAAACATGGGTGATAGAAGAATTTAAAAAGATTGGTTGTGATACAGCGAAAAGCGTTTTGAATTTGTCTGATGAAGAACTTGAGCGCAGAACAGATTTGGAAAAAGAAACCATCGCAGAAGTAAAAAGAATTTTAAAAGAAGAATTTTCGGCAGAATAAACTTTCATTTATTTGACAAATAGTTGAAAAGGTTTTTGATATAATTTTAAACATAAAAATTACCTTCCTAAAAGAAGGCAAGGAGAGGCTTTAATGGCAGAAGTAATTACACCACGTTTAATGGCAGCAGCCAAGGAGTTTAACATAGGCACTCAAACCTTGACAGACTTTCTTGTGTCCAAAGGTTTTGATGTAGATGATCTTAAACCCACATCTAAAATTTCGGGAGACATGTACCTGTCGTTGCAGGTAGAATTTCAACCCGACAAGGCCGCGAAACTTAAAGCCGAGCAAATTGATCTTCCAAAAAATGCTCCTGCTGATAACAAAAAGCGGAAAGATGAACAGGATCTTTCTTTTACCAAGAAAGAAGCAACAAAAGCAAAAGAAGAAGAAGTAAAGCCAATAGAAGCCAAAGAAGAAGTAACTCCTGTTGAAGAAATTAAAGCACCCGAAGTGGTACCACCTTTGGTGGAAGAAGTGAAAGTTCCAGAAGTTAAGGTGGAGGAAAAGCCAGTTGAATCTAAAAAGAAAGAGACTCCGGTTACTGAAGAAGTACCAACGGCTAAGAAGGAAAAGGAAGAGGAGGTTGCTGCTAAGGCAGAAATAACGAATGTTGAAGCACCGGAAATCAGCGGTCTTAAAGTTATTGATAAGATTGATTTAAGCACGATAGATTCATCTGTGAGGCCTAAAAAAGATACAAAGAAAAAAGAAGTTCAGGGAAAAGTGAAGGGTGTAATTCAGAAAGAAGAACCACCGAAAGCAGAGCCCGTAGCGCCGCAACCGGCAGGTCCTGTAGTAGAGCCTGCAAAAGATGTTCCTGCCATAATTACCAATATTAAAGCGGTAAAATTGCAAGGGCCAAAAATATTAGGTAAAATAGAATTGCCTGTAAATAATGATACGCGTCCAAAGCCATCCGATGAGAGAAGGAAGAGAAAGCGTATTGTGGTAGAAAAGAAGCCTACCGGCAACCAACATCAGGCACCATCTGGTTTTCAGCGTCCTCCACAAGGTGGACAAAACAGACCTCCATCCGGCCCGGGTGGCGGAAGGTTCAATAGAAATGCGCCAGTTACCCGCAGGGAAGAAAAAGAAATTGATCAAAAAGAAATTCAGGATAAGATCAAGGAGACACAGGCAAAATTGGCTGGCTCCGGCGGAAGAGGAAAAAGCCTCAAAGCGAAATATCGTAAACAAAAAAGAGAAGAAGCTGCTGAGAGTACAGGGGAAGAAATGGGTGATAATAAATTGCAGGTAACTGAATTTATTTCTGTGAGTGAATTTGCTAATTTAATGGACGTAAGCTTTGCGGATGTTATTAGTAAATGTATGAGCCTCGGTATTATGGTTTCTATTAACCAAAGGCTTGAAGCAGATGTAATAGAATTGGTAGCCGGTGAATTTAATTTTGAAGTCGAGTTTATTGGGGTTGATGATCAGTCTGATATTGATGAGGAAGAGGACGAAGATAATGAGTCAGACCTTGTGCCGCGTCCTCCAATTGTTACTATAATGGGACACGTAGATCATGGTAAAACTTCTTTACTTGATTACATACGCCACGCTAACGTGATAGCCGGTGAGGCAGGTGGAATTACACAGCACATAGGTGCGTATGAAGTGAAAGTGAAAGATGGCAGATCAATTACATTTTTGGATACACCGGGACACGAAGCGTTTACCGCCATGCGTGCAAGAGGTGCAAAGGTTACAGATATCGCAGTGATTTTGATAGCTGCGGATGATGCAGTGATGCCCCAAACTAAGGAAGCTATTTCTCATGCGCAGGCTGCGAATGTTCCTATGGTTTTTGCGTTGAATAAAATAGATAAAGAAGGAGCAAATCCTGAGAAGATAAAAGAACAACTCGCAGGAATGAACATCCTGGTAGAAGATTGGGGTGGAAAGTTTCAGAGCCAGGAAATAAGTGCAAGACAAGGATTAAATGTGGATGCTTTACTTGATAAAATTTTATTAGAATCCGATATGCTGGAAGTAAAAGCAAATCCGGATAGAGCTGCCAATGGTACTGTGATAGAAGCATCTTTGGATAAAGGCCGTGGTTTTGTGGCCACAATATTGGTACAAAACGGAACGCTTAAACAAGGAGATCTTTTGGTTTCAGGACAAAATTATGGTCGTATCAAAGCCATGTTTAATGAAAGAAATCAAAGGGTAGAAACAGCTCCTCCTTCCACTCCGGTGCTGATACTTGGATTAAACGGTGCGCCACAAGCGGGTGAAACTTTTAAAGTATTCCAGGATGAATCAGAGGCAAAAGACACTGCCAACAGAAGAGCCCAAATTTTGCGTG
>JBDSHT010000217.1:0-10920 GCA_039918315.1 Ginsengibacter sp.
ACTCCATCCAGTTTTCCATTTATTTCCGGTAAAACCAAACCAATTGCTTTTGCTGCTCCGGTGCTGTTAGGCACAATGTTAGCCGCTGCAGCTCTTGCTCTGCGCAAATCAGATTTTGGATGCGGAGCATCTAAAGTATTTTGATCATTCGTGTAAGCATGTATGGTAGTCATGAAACCGGTTACTATTCCAAAGGTATCATTCAGCACTTTTGCCATAGGCGCAAGGCAGTTAGTAGTGCAACTAGCGCAGGAAATAATAGTTTCGCTTCCGTCCAGAATATTGTGGTTCACATTAAATACCACAGTTTTCACACCGCCTGTTGCAGGTGCAGAAACTACCACTCTTTTAGCGCCGGCAGTGATGTGAGCCTGTGCTTTATCTTTATCAGTAAAAAAGCCTGTGCTCTCAATTACCACATCCACATCGTGCGATCCCCATGGAATTTGTGCAGGATCTTTTTGAGCATAAATTTTTATTTCTTCGCCATTAACTATAATTGAATTTTCTGTCTGTTTAACCTCTCCATCGAAGCGGCCTTGTGCACTGTCGTATTTCAATAAATGCGCCAGTTGCTTTGGATTCGTAAGATCATTAATTGCTACTACATCAATCCCTTCCATGTTGTATATCTGCCTAAAAACCAAACGACCAATTCTGCCAAAACCATTAATGGCAACTTTTACTTTGCTCATGATAATTATATTTTTTAAGTTTAGGGTGCGAATTTACGCTATGTAAATTTAACCACCATTTTATACAGAATAATTTTTGAATACCTACTTTCTATTCAGTTCATAATTGCAGAAAATTTTAGAAAGTTGGGGACATTGTATTGAGAAGATTTTCACTTGTTGGGTCGGCTACTTACATACTTATTTCCTTTTACATAAAAGCGAAAAGGAAGCAGCCCATCATCTCCGGCACTTTCAACTCCGATGCGCTTACTGATTCCAATTTCATCTTTCGATAATTTATAACCATCCTCCATCACATAAATTTCATTTCCTAAAACAGAAATTCCAGATTGACGTTTATAAATACCAAGTGCTTTACCAACATTCCCCGGCCCTCGTGTTATGGAATAATCTAAATTTTCTTTGCCCGTTCTTTCCATCATCGCATCGATTCCTTCAATGGGTTCTATAGCTCTGATCAATATAGCATCCGGAATATTTTTTTCATTGGTAACAATATTCAGCATTTGATGCATGCCATAGCAAATATAAATGTATGCCGTACCTGCACAATGATACATGTGCTCATTGCGCGCCGACCGTTTTCCATTAAATGAATGAGACGCTTTATCAACAAGGCCTATGTATGCTTCTGTCTCAACTATTCTTCCAGAAGTGAGCACATTTTCGAATTCAGTCACTACAATTTTTCCTAACAGTTCCTTTGCAATCTGAACTACATTTTTTCTTTCATAAAAAGAAAGTGGCAATTTTTTCATGCTTAAATTAACAAAACTTCTTTTAAAATTGTAAAAGTAAACTCATTTATATTTGTCCGATTGCCATTTTAAATTTAATCAAATCATTGCTCCAGGAAATAATAATATCGATCCAGGCCTATTTTAAAGCGCACCAGTTTATCAAAAAACATAAGCTGTGGAAATGGATATTAATCCCCGGAATTATTTACGCGGTTTTATTTGTTACCGGTATTTATTTTTTCTGGGAAAGCTCTTCATTTGTATTTAATTATCTTTTTACAAAAATGGGAGTAAAGGATTGGCTCCAAAGAGAAAATGCACATTGGCTGAATTTCATTTTTATTTTTGGGCAAATCGTACTTCAACTCATTCTTATTCTATTTTACTTTTCATGGTTTAAATATCTTTTTCTAATAATCGGATCGCCGGTATTTGCCTATTTAAGTGAGAAGACTGAATCTATAATTCGAAATGAAGAATTTCCTTTTTCTTTAAAAAGATTTTTAACTGATATCGTCAGAGGTATTCGGATTGCTTTGAGAAATACCTTATGGCAAACGGTCTATACTGTGTTTATCCTTGTGTTATCACTGATTCCAATATTGGGCTGGACCATGCCCTTGCTCGCATTGCTTATAGAATGCCATTACTTTGGATTTTCAATGTTGGATTATACCAATGAACGCAACGGGCTTTCCGCATCCCGGAGTATTGATTTTATAAACCGACACAAAGGTTTGACAATAGGAAATGGAATGATGTTTTACCTGATGCATGCGCTGCCTGTTATCGGTTGGATTTTTGCGCCGGGCTATGCAGTTATTGCAGCGACATTAAGTTTGCAGGATCCTAAATATAAAGATATAATGATGCCTCAACCCCTTAACAAATGATCTACCTGATTCCCACATTTTTATCAGAAAATGCAATTGAAACAATTCCTCCGTATGTAATGGATTACGTGAAAAAATGCCAGGTAATCTTTGCAGAAAACGAAAGGACAGCCCGACGATTTTTAAAATCAATGGATCGTGACATCGTCATTGATTCATTTGAATGGTTCGCTATTCACAAAGCAGAATTGGAACAGGTAAATACATTCAGACAAAAAATAAAGGAAGGAAAAAATATCGCTATCATCAGCGAAGCAGGTTGCCCCGGCGTTGCTGATCCAGGACAAATATTAATCAATGAAGCGCAGCAAATGAACGTGGAAGTCAAGCCGCTTGTGGGTCCCAGCTCTATATTGCTGGCTTTAATGGCGAGTGGATTGAACGGACAATCTTTTTCTTTTCTTGGATATTTACCCATTGATAATTTCGAAAGAATTAAAAAAATAAAGCAAGTCGAAGAGGAGTCAACAAAGAAAAATTGTACTCAGATTTTTATAGAAACTCCTTTTCGAAATAATAAAATAATTGAAACAATTCTTCAAAATTGCAAACCCAATACATTGTTGTGTATCGCTTCTGAAATTACTTCAAAGGATGAATGGATAAAAACCAAAACGATTGCAAATTGGAAAAACGAGAAAATTGATTTGCATAAAAAGCCGGTGATTTATTTAATAGCAGGTAGGTAGGTATGAGGTATCAGGTTTTAGGTATTTTGGAGCAGGAGACGGCTGGGCAATTTTCTCAAAAAACCCAAATATTATTTTATGAATATCCCTTTCTGAAATTATTCAATAAGAGCCTAATTCATCCTGATTGTAGCACTCGACATCAAATACATTTTACAAAAAAGGATACTGTACAATCTTTCCTGATACCACACTAACACATACCTGACACCTCATACCTGCTACCTCACACCTCCTCAAACATTAAACAAATTAGGTCCATCATTTATATACCCCGGAATTTTCCCTAAATGTTTGTATGCCTTTGCAGTTACTTCACGACCGCGGGGCGTGCGCATAATAAATCCTTGCTGTATCAAAAAAGGTTCATACACTTCTTCTAATGTGCCGGTCTCTTCGCCAACGGCTGTGGCTATAGTGGTGATGCCAACGGGTCCACCTTTAAACTTCTCGATAATAACACTTAAAATTCGGTTGTCCATTTCATCCAATCCATACTCATCCACATTCAAGGCTTTTAAAGCATGTTCTGTAATTCTCAAATCGATCACGCCATTAGAAAGTACCTGTGCAAAATCACGCACTCGGCGCAATAATCCATTAGCTATACGAGGCGTGCCTCTGCTACGTCCCGCGATTTCTCTGGCAGCATCCGAAGTTATTTTTGTGTTTAAAATTGAGCAAGAGCGAAGTATAATTTTTTGCAGAGTTGCCGTGTCATAATATTCTAATCTGGACTTAATTCCAAACCTTGATAGAAGCGGTGAAGTCAGTAATCCACTCCTTGTGGTTGCACCAATTAATGTAAATGGATTCAAATTTATTTGAACACTTCTCGCATTCGGACCGGTATCTATCATTATGTCAATCCTATAATCCTCCATCGCGGCGTACAAATATTCTTCTACCACATTACTCAGCCTGTGTATTTCGTCAATAAATAAAACATCATTGCTTTCAAGATTGGTTAAAAGTCCCGCAAGGTCTCCAGGCTTTTCAATTACGGGGCCACTGGTCTCTTTTATATTCACACCCAATTCATTGGCTACAATACGGCTCAGCGTGGTCTTTCCTAATCCCGGAGGGCCATGAAATAAAATATGATCAAGGGCTTCGCCACGCATCTTCGCAGCTTTTATAAATATGCGCAGGTTCTCAATAATCTGCTGCTGGCCACTGAACTCTTCTATAATGGCAGGGCGTATATTATTTTCAAACTCCCTGTCAGCCGGCGTTAAAGATTCTTTGTCTTTGTTCAAATTCAGATTTTCCATAATTTTTTTATCAACCATTGTAAAACTATGATTTAACCTTTTAAAAATCCCAAAATCCTTTTTTAGTTCGGCATTCTTTTAAGCTTCCAAACCTGCGCCTATCATTTTCAGTGGGCTATCAAAAAAAATCCTAAAACCCTATTCCACCTTTTAAACAAGCCATTTCACCATTAATAAAATCTACTTAGAATAAGGTATAAATTCGGTTACATTTGTTTTCATGCAAAAAACGACTTTAAGATATTGGATATTCCAGTTATTGGGTTGGGGAGGATGGACGATGCTAAACATCTTCTTTGTTTACCTGTTCTCGCAAGACTACTATTTGAAAGTTGCCGAAAGAAAAAGATTACTTTTTGCAGTACTAATCATCCAGTTCATCTGGTATATTTTATCCACCCATTTACTACGGTTTGTTTTAAAGAAAATTAACTGGCTCAATATATCGACTGACAAAGTAATCTGGGTTTTTATCATAAGCGTTACGTTTACCGGTTTGTTAAGCTACTACGGCTCAAAAACAACGGCCATATATACTAATAATTCCATGGTGGTTTACGAGCAGCGGGAGGACCTTAAAAAGGCTATCAGCAAAGAAAAAGAAAAAGGATTAGCCGGTACTGAATATTATCTTTCAACAGGCGGGCATGTAAAAGATTCAACAAGTTATTTGGCTGCGCAAAGTATAAAACAAAACACAGGGTGGTACAGAGATACCGCAGGCAAATGGAAATATGAAGAGCAACGTAAAGGAAGATTTTGGTGGGATATAATTTTCAATTTTATCTTAATTGCATTATGGCTGTTGGTGTATATGGTTTGGCATTATGTAATCAGGAACCGGAAAGATGAAATTGATAAATTGAGTCTTGAAAAGACGGTAAAAGATCTGGAGCTAAAAACTATAAAATCGCATATCAATCCGCATTTTATTTTTAATTCATTAAATAGCATTCGTGCACTTGTGGATGAAAATCCGAACAGAGCGAGAACGGCAATTACGGAACTTTCCAATATTTTGCGAAGCAGCCTCCAGGTAGAAAAAATGGAAACCGTTTCCCTGCAAAAAGAACTGGATATTGTAAAAGATTATCTTGCTTTAGAGCAAATGCGATTTGAAGAAAGATTAAAAGTGATACTGGAAATCGATGAGGATACGCTAACGCTATTGGTTCCCCCGATGATGCTTCAAACACTGGTGGAAAACGGAATCAAACATGGCATCAGCAAAAGAATTAATGGCGGTGTGATTAAAATTATTTCAAAAATTTCAGGTGATAATTTTAGTGTGACTGTGCAAAATACCGGTACGCTTGAAAGCGTTGGCGATGGATTTGGTTTTAAAAGTACACGCGATAGGTTACGGTATGTTTATAATGGCAAAGCCAGTTTTAACATTGAACAATTGAACGGGAATATAGTAGAAGCTAAAATTATTATGCCCGTAGTTTACTAATTTGCATTTCACAAAACGTACTGCTCCTCTTAAAAGAATAATGTATGCATAAAGTAGTTATAATAGACGATGAAAGGCTGGCGCGAAGCGAACTCAGAAGATTATTACAGGAATTTCCTGATGTAGAAATTATAGGTGAAGCAACCAACGCCAATGAAGGAATTGAAAAGATAGAATCGCTGAATCCGGATCTTATTTTCCTTGATATACAGATGCCTGGCAAAAGTGGTTTTGATATGCTTTTAGAATTGGAAAAAGCACCTCACGTAATATTTGTTACAGCTTACGATGAATATGCATTACGTGCCTTTGAAGTGAATGCCTTAGATTATTTAATGAAACCCGTAGAGCCCAAAAGGCTCGCTGATGCGCTTTTGAAAGTAATGCAAAAAGAAGAAGAGGAGCTTGCTACATATACTAACCGCGGCATCCTTAGTGAACACGACCAAATATTTGTAAAAGATGGTGAACGTTGTTGGTTTGTAAAACTTTCTGAAGTAAGGCTTTTCGAAAGTGTAGGAAATTACGCCAAAGTTTTCTTTGGAAACAACAAACCTCTTATACTAAAATCATTAAACGCACTGGAAGAAAGACTGAATGAAAAAGTATTTTTTCGGGCGAACAGAAAACATATTATTAACCTTCGCATGATCGATAAAATAGAACCTTATTTTAATGGCGGTCTCCTGATAGACTTGATTGGCGGTGAAAAAATAGAGGTAAGTCGCAGGCAGGCTGTGAAGTTTAAGGAAATGATGAGTTTGTAATTTTCCATTTTTTACAAAAAATATTCAAGCATTTTATTAATTATTCTTTGTCAAAATCTGAAAATATCGTTTTATGAAAACTATATTCCTGTCATTATTATTAACCGGTACGATCCTATTTACTTCTGCGCAGCAAATTGATAAAATCATAAATGCAACCGAAGTTGAACGAATAGAAAGAGTATTATCATCGGATGATATGCAGGGCCGCAAAACATTTACACCGGGTATTGAGAAAGCAGGAAAATTTATTGCGGAAGAATTTAAAAAAGCAGGACTAAAATATTTTGATGGTTTACAAAACTATCACCAGGATTTTTTTATGCAGAAAGCGGCTCTTATTTCTGCTTCCGGGAAAATAAACCAGATGGATGTAGCACCGGAAAACCTGGTTGCTATTTCTACCGATGAAGATTTACAAGTTGATGAAAATTCAGGATACACAGATACAGTTTTAAATGGCTCATCCAATTTCTCGAGAGAGGTTTTTAATTTATTAAATCAAAATAAAAAGTTTGTAGTTTGGATAAATACAAGCCTTGCAAAAAACTTTAAGCAGTTGAACAGATTCAATCGGGAGAGTTTTGAAAATAAGGCTTCGGTAATTTTTGTGCTCACCGATGAAACACCTAAAACGTATTCTTTCCATTTTAAAAATAAGATTACCAAATCTTCTTTGGGCAATGTTATTGGAGTATTACCCGGCAAAAGTAAGAAGGATGAATACGTTATTTTTTCCGGGCATTACGATCATTTAGGAATTGGAAAACCTGATGCAAAAGGTGATTCAATTTATAACGGCGCCAACGACGATGCAGCCGGAACCACTGCTGTTATCATGTTAGCAAAATATTTCAGCAAGCTAAATAATAATGAACGCACATTAATATTTGTAACATTTACTGCAGAAGAAATGGGAGGCTTCGGAGCAAGGTATTTTTCAAATAGTATTGACCCCGACAAAGCCGTTGCGATGTTTAATATTGAAATGATTGGGACAGATAGCAAATGGGGAAATAACAGTGCCTACATCACCGGCTATGAGAGATCTGACTTTGGTGCAATCCTTCAAAAAAATCTGTTGAACAGTAATTTTAAATTTGAACCCGATCCTTATCCTGATCAGAACTTATTCTACAGATCAGACAATGCAACCCTTGCTGCGCTTGGAGTCCCCGCTCATACCATCAGCACATCCAAAATGGATAACGAACCAAATTACCATAAGCAAAGTGATGAAATAGAAACGCTTGACATGAAGAATATGGCAGAAATAATTAAGGCCATTGTTATCAGCAGTAAAACAATCATCAGCGGAAAAGACACTCCTTCGAGAGTTGAAAAAAGATGATTTTAAAATAAATTTTCTTGTGGGAATCTCTTGGCAAAAAGTGACTTTTCGTAATATTCTAACCCAAAAAATAATTATTTAAAAGGTAAAAAAATTACAGACTTTCTTTTATCCCTTCCTCGTAAGATGTGGGGGTGAAAGAAAAATGATTATTGAATTTACTGCTGTCAAAAAAATAATCCTGGTCATTTTGATACTGCATCTCTTTCAATTCTTTCACGGTGGTAGAGAAAATACCAATCAGGCTGATCATCGAATTGGATAGGATAGTATATTTTGGTTTAACGTTCAATTCTTTCGCAATAAAATCGATAAAATCCTTGCCAGTCCATCTTTCAGACGAAGTGGGCAGATGCCATGCCTGGTTAAAGGCATCGAGCGAATTACCTAAAATGGCAACCGCTTTGGCAGCATCCGGAACGTAAGTAAAAGAATGTATTTTGCCGGCATCAGATTGCCACATTGCTTTGCCGCCTTTCTTTAATTTATCAATCACTCCAAAATTTAAAAATCCCGTTTTTACATCCTTACCATAAAAATCTGCACTTCGTGCAATGAGTGCTTTTAGTCCCTGATCTTTAATTGCATCAAAGATCATGTTGAGTAAATCCAGCCTTACTTTCCCTTTTTTAGTTTCGGGGTTTTTTATAGAATTCTCTGTCATCTGCGGAATCTCATTTGGCGAGTATGCATAAACGTTATCAAAGAAAACAAGGCGCGTTCTATGCTTCACACAAGCATCTATCACATTCTGCATAATCACAGGCCAGTCGCGCTTCCAGATTCGGGAATCATATTTTAGCCCCGCTGTGAGGTACACCACTTCAGACCCTGCAACAGCTCGGTTCACCGATTCTTGGTCTTTCAAATCTGCTTCGAAAATTTCATCAGAGTCATTAACTTTTTTAGGATGTCGCGATACAAGTCGTATCACACTTGAAAAGTTTTTCAATTCCTTTGCGAGGTGATTGGCGACTGCCCCACCGGAACCTAAAATTGTTTGCATAATTTATATTTGAACTAAAAAGACTAAAACACTTTAAAGACAATAGTTATACCACAATATTCACCATCTTATTTTTTACATAAATAATTTTCTTTAAAGGTTTCCCCTCCATCCATTTCTGAACAATGGCATTGCTCAATACCAATTCTTCTACTTCAGCTTGTGTAGCTGATAATGAAATAGTCATCGTAGTTCTCAACTTTCCATTCAGAGAAATCGGATATTCCTTTTCAGATTCCGTGAGGTATTTATTTTCCAGTTTGGGATATTGAGCATTCAAGACAGATTCTGTATTTCCCAAAACGTTATATAATTCTTCCGCGATATGCGGTGCGTAAGGAGTCAATAAAATCAGCAAAGGTTCAAGCACTTCTTTCTTATGGCACTTTAACTCTGTAAGTTCATTTACACAAACCATGAAGGCACTCACTGCGGTATTGTAAGAAAAGCGTTCTGTATCTTCTTCTATTTTTTTAATGGTTTTATGAAGCGTTTTTAACTCAGCATCGGATGCTTTTTCGTCATTCCAAACAGCCTCACCCCCGGCCCCTCTCTCTCGGGAGAGGGGAGAAGAATCATCATAAAACAATCTCCATAATTTTTTCAAAAAGCGATGCACACCCTCGATGCCTTTTGTATCCCATGGTTTGCTTTGTTCAATGGGACCAAGAAACATTTCATACATGCGGAAAGTATCGGCGCCGTATTTGTCAACCAATTCATTTGGGTTTACCGTGTTATATTTTGACTTGGACATTTTTTCGGTTTCTGAACCACATAAATACATCATGTCAGACTCTTTACCCGTATCAAGAGATTTCAAATTGTTTTCCAAAATAAATTCTGCATTTCTATACTCATCTTTTAATTTTTTAAATGCATCAATGTCCAAAGCATTACCGTCAACAATGTTAACATCAACATGGATCTGAGAAGTTGTAAATCCAAAAGATTCATCTACTTCGTATCCAAGATTATCCTTTATGGTTCGTTTTACTTCCTGATTAGTGTTTTCATTTTGCTTTGAGAATAAATCAAAATATTTTTTTGAAATAAACACCTGTTTCATTTCATTTTTATCGCTTTTCACTACATAACTCATCCTATAGACAAACCGGCTACTCCCCTGTATCATTCCCTGGTTCACCAATTTCTTATAAGGTTCTTCAAAACTCAGATGTCCTAAATCATACAACACTTTTGTCCATAAACGGCTGTACAACAAATGGCCAACGGCATGCTCCGTTCCACCGATATAAACATCCACCTGGTTCCAATAATCTGTTGCTTTTCTGTCCGCAAAAGTTTCATTATTATGCGGATCCATGTAACGCAAAAAATACCATGATGAGCCCGCATAGCCAGGCATGGTAGAGGTTTCGCGTTTTCCGTCTGATACATTTACCCAATCAGTTAAATTAGATAAAGGGCCTTCACCTTCTTTCCCCGGACCATACTTTTCTACAAAAGGTAATTCTAATGGCAATTCATTTTCGTCCAAAGGAAGAGCAATTCCATCGCTCCAGATAATTGGAAAAGGCTCGCCCCAATAGCGCTGTCGGCTAAAGCCTGCGTCGCGCATGCGATAATTTACTTTTCGTTTTCCTATACCTAATTCTTCAATTTTATTCATGGCTACACTGATTGCATCTTTCATCAATATTCCATTTAAGAAACCGGAATTTTCAAGAATAGCATCTTTGGTTGCGTTCGCTTCTTCTCCATTATAATGTTCACCAATGATATTGGTAATGGAAATATTAAAATGCTTTGCAAATAAAAAATCTCTTTGATCACCGCAAGGCACCGCCATGATAGCTCCTGTACCATAACCCCCCAGCACATACTCTGCAATCCAGATGGGTATTTTTTTTCCGTCAAATGGATTGATAGCATAGGCACCAGTAAAGCATCCCGTGATTTGTTTTACTTCTGCCTGCCGCTCTCTGTCACTTCGGCTTTTTACATAAGTCAGGTATTCGTCTATGGATGATTGTTGGTCAGCAGTTGTAATTGATTTTACCAAATCATGCTCTGGCGCCAGCA
>JBDSHT010000218.1:0-8804 GCA_039918315.1 Ginsengibacter sp.
CTTTGACACAAAGTTTTGCATCTCTCTACAAATAATTTTTGTGGAATTAATGCAATTCTGAATCTTATTACTTTAATCAATGAAAAATTAATAAAATGGGCAGAGCCAAAATAAAAAGAGGAAGTACTACGGTGGATATGACGGCTATGTGCGATGTGGCATTTCTCTTACTTACATTCTTTATTCTTGCAGCCAAGTTTAAACCGTCTGAAGCTGTAGAAGTTACGCCTCCTGCTTCTGTATCTAATAAGCATGCTCCTCAAAAGGACTTTTTTAATGTAGTCATCAGTAAGGATAATAAGGTGTTTATAGATATGGATGAAGGAATGAAAAAAGACGTCCTTGATTATGTCGCTCAGTTGAAAAACATAAAATTTTCTCCAGAAGACGTTGCTGAGTTTCAGCAAGCCACATTTGTTGGGGTTCCCTTAAACCAGCTCAATCAATTTACCCGGTTGTCTCCAGAAGAATTAGGGAAAGTGAAATTAGCAGGTGTGCCGTTCGATAGTACTAACAATGAACTACTGACCTGGGTAACAGCCGCTGTAAATGTGTCTCAAGGAAAAAAAATAAATTTTCTGATCAAAGGGGACAATGCTTCAATGTATCCTACATTTAAAACTGTAATTGATGCATTTAAGAAAAATGAAGTTTTTAAATATAACCTGGTTACGTCGGCTGCAGATATTCCCGAAGGATCTGAGTTATATAAAAAGAACATGGCCGGTTTGATGGAAAAAGAGAAGTAAAAACTAATAAAATTTTTAACTAATTAAATTATACGATCATGGCAGAAATGGAGGTACATGACAAGGGTGGTAAAAAAGGACCAGGGGTCAAGAAAGGGAAGAAGCAATCAACGAGAGTTGATCTTACTCCCATGGTGGATCTGGGCTTTTTGCTCATTACGTTCTTTATATTTACCACAACTATGGCGCAGCCCACATCAATGAACCTGAACATGCCCAAGGACACTGATAAAGTGGATGAAAGCACTAAGGTGAAAGAGTCGGGCTCGTTAACATTGATGCTCGGCAAAGGGAATGTAATTTACTATTACTTCGGAAGTGACCCGGCTACAATGCAAACCACCGGCTATAAGGATGTTAGGAAAATTATTCTGGAAAAAAAGAGAAAAACTCCGGCAGAAGATCTATTCATAATCATTAAACCTGATAAAGATGCCACTTATAAAAATGCAGTGGATATCTTGGATGAGATGAACATCAATGACATTAGCAGGTATGCGATGGTTGATCCAAGTCCACAGGAATATGATATGATCCAGCAGACAGAAAAAGCAGGAGGAGTTCAATAATTTTATGGAAAAAGACTTGTTTGGAGTCTAATTAAAAAAAAATTCATGGAAGCTAATCAAATTTTAAAATCAGATATTCTCGATATTATTTTCGATGGAAAAAATAAAGAGTATGGTGCCTACAATTTGCGTAGAACGTACAACAGGAGAATAACTATTGCCTTATCTGTTACGGTAGGATTGATTTTGCTTTTTCTTATTGGTTCAGCTATTGCCAATAAATTAAAGCCTACTGATCAGGTGAAAGAAATGGTCGTTAAGGAAACGGAGTTGAAAGCAATTGCACCCGACGAACCACCACCACCGCCACCACCACCACCACCAAAATTGCCACCGCCACCACCCGTGGCTACGGTTCAGTTTACTCCACCTAAAGTAGTAAAAGATGAGGAAGTAATAAAACCACCACCAGAAGTGAAAGAAATTGAAGAGGCTAAAGTGGATGTAAAAACTGTGGAAGGAACCAAAGATCTGGGCATCGTTGCACCGCCTTCTGACGAAAAAGGAACCCAGGTAGTTGCTGCGCCGGTAGAGAAAAAGGAAGACCCGGATAAGATTTTTACCAAAGTGGAAATTGAGGCTTCATTCCCTGGTGGTCCATCTGCCTGGCAAAAATATGTGACGAGAGCTATTATGGCAGAACAGGATGAATTTGGAGAAGGTGATTTTGGAACTTGTGTAGTAAAGTTTATCGTGGACAAAAATGGCACTGTGAGTGATGTAGTAGCCACTACAATGAAAGGAACCAAGTTGGCTGAAGTAGCGGTAAATGCTATCAGGAAAGGTCCGAAATGGACTCCTGCGCAGCAGAATGGCCGTATGGTTAATGCATACAGATTGCAACCAGTTACATTGACCAACCCCGATCAATAGAAATTTTAGGAGAGAATATTTTAAGGAGATGCAAACGCATCTCCTTTTTTCGTGCATTCAAATTTATTTTTTGAAAATAAAATTTACGTGTAAGCATTACTGTAAATAACGTGAGGCGGTGGACGGAAATTAAAATTATTTTTGTTTGATCTTATGGAAAATTTGTGTCACAGTGTCTTACCAAAAAAGAAATATTATGGAAGCACAACAAATTTTACAATCGAATTTACTTGACATCCTTTTTGAAGGAAAAAATAAAAGTTATGGTGCCTACGAACTTCGAGGCAGTTATAACAAAAGAATTTCCGGCGCTTTACTTATCGTAGTTTCTATCATTGCTGCAACAGTTTTTGTTTACTTTTTTGGTGGTACGACAAAAATTGAAATGCCTAAAGATTGGACGCTGGATGAAAAAACTTTACTAAAAGTTCCAAAAGAAATTGATGCACCAAAACCTCAATTACCTGAACCAAAGCCTGCAATGCAACGCCCTGTTGCTACAGTAAAATTGTCCACATTAGAAATTGTCGATGAAAAGAAAGTATTGCAACCACCTCCAGATCAAAATGAAATTGCCCGTGCTCAGATTGATGTGAAGGCAAATGTTGGTGATGAATTTACAGGCATACTTGCTCCGCCTGATTTACCTGTAGGTACACAAATATTAGCCGGTGTAAGTCCCGGACAAGAAAATAAGGATTCAGTTTTCATGACTGTAGAAATTGATGCAACATTTCCTGGAGGTCCCGCTGCCTGGCACAAATTTGTTTCCAATGCGATCATGAAAGAGATGGATGAATTTGCTGAGAATGATTTTGGAACTTGCAATGTGCAGTTTATTGTAGATAAAGATGGAAATGTAAGTGATGTGCATGCATTGGATATGAAAGGAAGTAAGTTGGCTGAGATAGCTGTGAACTCAATAAGGAAAGGACCTCGGTGGAACGCAGCTATGCAAAACGGAAAAAAAGTAAATGCTTATCGGAGGCAGCCTGTAACGTTTCGTAACCCTGATAGGTAAGATGGAAAATATTTTTTGCCCGTGATATAAATTCATTCTTTCATTTTTAAAAATTAAACCATGGCAGAGATCATACAAAAAAATAATCGTTCAAATAAAAATGGCGCGAATGCAAAAAGAATTAATCATCCAACCCGGGTGGATCTGACACCAATGGTAGATCTCGGATTTTTGCTCATAACATTCTTCATATTCACTACGACGATTGCGCAGCCAACCTCCCTGAATCTTTTTATGCCAAAGGATTCTACAGATTCTACTTTGGTTAGTAATTCCGGTGCGCTTACGGTTTTGCTCTCCAGAAATAATTCTGTTTTTTATTATCAAGGCAGAGATTGGCAGCAGATGAAAGTCACTGATTACCGAAGTCTGCGATCAGTTATTCTTTCGAAGAAGAAGATGACAAAGGCAGAAGATTTCTTTGTAATTATTAAACCTGGGAATGATGCCACTTATAAAAATGCAATCGATGTATTGGATGAAATGAGTATCAATGATGTTCAGCGATACGCATTTAGTGAGGCAGTTCCGGAGGAAAACAGAACAATGGATGAATTGAAAAAGGGGAAATAATAATTTGAATCTGCTATAATTAGGGTTGTCAAACTTGATGAATCATCTTATATTCGGGAAACACCTTGTAAAGAAAAAATACAATTTTGATGATATCCAAAAAATTAATTTTAGCTGCGTTTTTGATTGCTGGCGGAAACAAAGTTGAATCCCAAAAATCATTTCAAAAAATATATCCTGTTAGTTTTTCTGATGTAGTAATCACCGATGATTTCTGGAAACCGAAGATGAAAACGGTTGCTACTGCTACATTAGATGCTTGTGTAAATTATACCCAGAATAAAACGGGCAGGATCCGGAACTTTGAAAAAGCAGCACTTCGAAAAGGAAAACATGAAGGAATCTATTATGACGATTCGGATGTGTACAAAGCATTGGAAGCAATTGCTTATTCTTTAAAAAATAATCCCGATCCTGAACTTGAAAAGATTGCAGATACCTGGATTGATAAAATTACTGCAGCGCAATTACCCGATGGATATTTGAATACCTATTATATACTAACGGACGTCAGTAAGCGCTGGACGGATATGGAGAAACATGAGGATTATTGCGCCGGTCATTTAATTGAAGCAGCGATTGCTTATTACAATACTACCAAAAAAGATAAACTTCTTAAAACAGCCATTCGGTTTGCCAATCATATTGATTCCAATTTCAGACTTCAAAATAAACCATGGGTTTCCGGCCATCAGGAAATAGAATTAGCCTTAATGAAATTGTATCATCAAACCAATGAAAAAAGATACCTCGATTTGTCAAATTGGTTTTTAGAACAACGTGGAAAAGGATTGGGTAAGGGTGCTATCTGGGATGATTGGAAAGATCCAAATTATTGCCAGGATAGCCTGCCAGTAAAAAATCAACGAAAAATAACTGGCCATGCCGTAAGAGCAATGTATCTATATACCGGGGCCGCGGATGTAGCTGCCGTTACTAACGATGCAGGATATAAAATTGCGATGGATGCTGTGTGGAATGATGTGGTTTCGCATCATCTTTATATCACTGGTGGAATAGGAGCGCAGGGCAAGAACGAAGGATTTGGAATGCCTTATGATTTGCCAAATGAATCAGCTTATTGCGAAACGTGCGCCTCTGTAGGTATGGTTTTTTGGAATCAAAGAATGAATATGCTTTCGGGCGATGCGAAATATATTGACGTGCTTGAAAGAAGTTTATACAACGGTGCTTTGGATGGCGTTTCACTGGGTGGCGATCGTTTTTTTTATGGCAACCCATTGTCATCTGATGGAAGCCAGAGCCGGAGGGAATGGTTTGGTACAGCTTGTTGCCCTTCTAATATTGCGCGATTGGTTAGTTCCCTTGGTAATTATATTTATGGTACCTCATTGGATGCTGTTTGGATTAATTTATTTATAGGCAGCAATACCAGCGTGCCATTGGGGGAAAATAAAGTAAATATTTCCATTTACACCGGTTATCCATGGAATGGAAATGTAGAGCTAACGCTTTCGCCTACACGAAAACAAAAATTTGATGTAAACATTAGAATACCGGGATGGCTGAATGACCCTGTGCCAGGTGATTTATATCATTATAGTTCAAAGGTTGTAACACGACCTGAGATTACCGTTAACGGAGAAAAAATAGATTATCGTGAGGTAAATGGTTATGCAGTGATAAACAAAACCTGGACGAAAGGTGATGTAATAAAAGTGGAGTTTCCAATGGAGGTGAGAAAAGTAATCAGCAATGAAAATATAAAACAGAATACTAACCGGTTGGCATTGCAATATGGTCCTCTTATGTATTGCGTGGAAGGAATAGATAATCCTGAATTAAATACGGGTTTAGTGGTGCCTGAAAGTACTAATTTTAAAACAATATTTAAACCGGACATGTTAGGTGGTATCAACACTATTACTTTTGAAGCGCCAGTAATTACGATTGGAAAAAATGCTGAATCAATGTCCACGGTTACACAAAAAATTACTGCCATACCCTATTATTCGTGGAATAACAGGGGTGCTTCTGATATGCAGGTTTGGTTACCTGCTTCCATTAAAAACTTTACGATCAATACAAGATAAAGAATAAAAATTAGCAATTTTTATTGTCTGAAAATATCAAAAACGTAGTTTCATTTAGAGAGGCTATGTGCTTAAAAAAAGCTATTATTACAAAAGTAAATTGATTGATCAATTCCGACCCCCATTTTTAATTATGAACGTCACTCTCGAATCATTTCCTAAAAAAGATTATTTATTGATCGAATCAAAAGGAACAGTTGAAACGATGGAAGAATTGCTGGAGCATTCACAAATGATTTGGGAGGAAATCAGGAAGTATGGTTTTAAAAAAATACTCATCGATGAGCCCGGCGTTACATTTCTACAGGACGTAGTTCCTTATTTTAATTTGGTAAAATCTTATGTTGAAAATTTTCCGAAGGAGATTAACGAATTAAAAATAGCAACAGTAATGTCAGAAGAACATATTGAAATAGGGCAAACCTGGGAAAGTCTTTGCCAAAGCAGGGGTCTTCAATATTTCATGTTTACGAAATTTGATGATGCTCTAAACTGCCTTACAAATGACGATAATGAATGAGCGGAAAAATGAGTTATTCTGATTTCAATATTCTATTTCGCAAATTCAATTTGCCCCGGCAAAAGAATTAAAAATTTATTTATTACTGACGGGGAGTCTTTTTACCTGCTCGTAAATTTGTTCAATTCTAAAACACAATCCGGGTCCGGGCAGTTTTGTAAAAACTTTTCACGCTCACTTAATTTACAAACGCCGGGATAGTCTCCTTCAAAATTATCCATGTCTTTTATTAATTGAAAATGCAGGTGTGGAGGCCAATTGCCATTTTCATTTTCACTGCCAAAATGAGCGATCAATTCTCCGGCTTTTATCTCTTTATTTTTTTGTAATCCTGTGATGTCTTTCAAACTTAGGTGTCCATACAAAGTGTGAAATTTAATTCCATACAGAACATGCTCCAAAATTAATGTGGCACCATAATCACCGAAATTGTCGTTAAAGGCAAAACTGTGGATAATCCCGTCCAGTGGGGCATACACGGTAGTTCCTTCTTCGCCCCAAATGTCTGTGCCGAGATGCAGACGACGAGGTTCTTGGCTGCCGTCAGTCGAATTAATATTTGAATTAAAAAGTTTACTTCTTGAATAAACGGAGCGCAGTTCATCGTACCCACCGATGCCATATTTTGCGCCTGCGCTTTCTCTTAATTGTTTCATCAGCAAGGAAAGCTGCTCAGTATTTTCAAAGTCTATATCAATGACCGCAGGATTGTTATCTGATAAATCTATGGCCACTATTTTTTCAGAAGCGGAATCAAAATCTATTATTCTTTTAATCTCTTTTCTATGTTTATTGACAAGCTCACAAAATTCATTGTTTCCCTGATACATACTTTTTATTTTCTGGCAATATCAATAAATAATTACAATTTTTTGTACAAAAATCGGAAAGAGATTTCTCTACTTTGCGGAGGTCTGTGGTTCATGCAAAACCGAAAAATTTACTGAGTTAGCAATGAAACAAAACGCACTTGCTTTTTTGTGAAAATCGTTGGCACGCTGAATCATTGAAGCATCCGAAACGATCACGTTCGGATGAAGTGTAACCGTTTCAAATCGTCCCTTGCCGTCGGCAGATTGAACCATTACGCCTGTTGCATTATCTGAATATTCAATCACAATAACTCCGGCTGTGGCGCATAGGTGCAGATACGAAAGCATGTGACAACCGGATAGAGCAGCCAATAATAGTTCTTCAGGATTGTATTTTGTTTTGTCGCCTCTAAAAGCCGGGTCCGAAGAACTTTGTATGGTAACCTTATTACTACCCGAAACTGTGTAACTTCTTTCGTAATCCCGGTATCCGGATGTTCCGGTTCCATTATTTCCTGTCCAGGTTATATCCAATTGATAGTTGTGTTGCATACTCATTGTTATAATTTTTTTTAAAGAAAGTTTATGTCAGTGTTGGATTGCTTTTTGTGGTTTAAAAATAATTAAATATCATTTATTATGTCACAACTTATTACTCAAAGTATTCGCGATTATTTTACCGACGAATTCAAGAACGCCATTAGTATTAATTTGGATGAAACTGTAGTCGGAGTTTCAAAAGCCATTGCCAGTATTATTCCCACTGCATTGACAGCCATTGCCGATAAATCTGCGGCAAATGATTATTCAAGCGGAGCAATATTTGATCATGCATCGCAGGCTGCACATTATTATTCTACATCACCGGATGTAGCACAATTAGTAAATGACGAAGCGGGGAGCAATTTGCCGACTGAAATTTTTGGAAGTAATCAAAACCTTGTTATCAGGCACATTGCAGCTTATTCCGGAATGAAACCTATTTCAGTTTCATCGTTAATATTGCTGGTTCTGCCAATAGTCATGGGCAAATTAGGAGAGAAATTACAAGGGGAGAATTTGTCTCGTACTGATTTTGCATCCTCCCTTTCCAGTTCGAAGAATTCTATTCTTTCCATGGTACCGGATGATTATGAACTTCCGGATTTAAAAACTCCGTCAATTCTTGCGAAAGCAGATAATAAAAAAATTCATGCCAGCGCTTTAGCAAGGCAAGCTAATTTTGTAATCCCTCAATGGATACCTGTGGTGTTAATAATTTTTGTTGTGCTACTTCTGATTTATTTCAGCAGACTTTAAGGAATTTGAATATTGGGAATTTGTTTTATTAATTTTTATTTGAAAAGAAACATTACATCAACATACTATTACAGGTATTTGCTTTATTTTAGTACCTATAATTTTATAAAATGTTCAAAACTTTACTACTTCTGTTTGTATTGAATTCATCCGGATTGCATGCACAAAAAAAGTATGAACTTGGCCAAATAAAAACTCCTTATGGAGAAATACTTGTGTGGCTTAATGATGAAACACCAAAGCATAAAGCAAGTTTTATTCAATTGGCCAATGCAGGGTATTGGGATTCATTAACCTTCAACAGAGTCGTCCCAAATTTTGTAATCCAGGGTGG
>JBDSHT010000219.1:0-9594 GCA_039918315.1 Ginsengibacter sp.
AGATCCTGCACTCTTCTTTCATCACCACCTCTAAAATTTGGTTCGCACAAACCAAACTCAGAAATAATAAATGGCTTATCGGGATAAGACAGATGAACACTGTCGAGATAGGCTCCAATTTTTCCTACCGGCAAGTCCCACCAACTTCCACCGTATTCATTCATCATAAGATAATCACCATCATTAGCAGCATCGGGCACAAAATTTGGATTGTTATAAAAACTGGTAGTAAGCGTATTGCTCACATAAGCAACATGGCGGGACGGGTCCAAGTCTCTGGCCTTACTTATCAGGTCCGCAATCATTTTTTTCATGTCTGAATCCCGCCCTCTCAATTCGTTTCCAACGCCCCAGGAAAAGATAGAAGGATGATTGTATAAATTGCGCACCATAGTTTCCAATTGCCTCATTGCAATGCTTCGAATCGTATCATTGGCTGGGGTTTCAGGCCCCCACAGTGGAACTTCCTGTTGTACAATAATTCCGTTCCTGTCGCAAAAATCATAGAACACATCGCTTTGTTGAAAATGCTGACGGGTGAAAATTGCATTTACATTTTTCATCAGTTTACCCATTCTTATAATTGCGGTATCAGGTTCAGCAAAACCCAAATCCGGATTGGATCCTGCGGTCCATTCAACACCCATTAATTTCACCTGTTCCCCATTTAAGAGTGTTTTTCCTTTTACAAATTTTAGTTCTCTAAAGCCTACATTGGTACTTATGATATCTACTTCTTTATTTCTATCCATAACAGTAACCGTTACACGATAAAGATTAGGAAAATCAAAATGCCATGGGTTCACTTTTGGTAATGAGAAATCAACAACAGCTTCTCCATTTTTCCATGTGGGTTTTATCGTTTCCGAAATAGCGGTATTATGGGTGGATTGATTTTCTTCTGACACTTGTATTTTGAAACTGATATTTTTATTAAGCGGTTCATTGTACCCCAGCCGCAATTCTAACTTTCCGGAACTATCTGCCACATTTAGTTTCGGTTCTGCATGAATATAATTTGCAGAAGGTTTTCCTGAAACGATGATGGACACCGGACGAATAATACCTCCATCGTTTGGCCAATCGAATGAACTTCCGAACGGCACCTTATTTTTTCCATAATCATTATTTACGGAAACAGTTATTGTATTTTCCTTTCCGTAATTCAGTTTCCCATTTAGGTTGATGTAAAATTTATCAAAACCATCTCCAATATTCTCGCCTGCCTTTTTTCCATTTATATAAATTATAGAAGTGTGGTTTATAGCTCCAAACTGCAGCACAACATTTTTATTCTTCCAACTCAAAGGAATGGATATTTTTTTCTGATACCATGCAAAGCCATAATACATCTGAGTTCCTCCTTCCACGTTCCAGGTATGCGGAAGGCTTACTGTGCGGGAGTTTGACAGATCTGAGGCAAGCCAGTTTTGGCTGATCCCTTCATTAGTTTTATCAATTTTAAATTTCCAATCACTGTTCAAAGTAATCGTATCTCTTTGTGCGAACGCAATAGAAATAAAAAATAAGCCGATGATAAAAAGAGAAATTTTTGAGCGCATGATATTTCTTTTTTAAATTAATAAACTGGTGGTTAACAAAAAAAAACGATTTTGAAAAATCTCAGGCGGTCAGTCAGGTGTCGGTGCGTGATGGAAGCAAATCATCGCTTTTGTAAAGATAAAGACCTTATTATCTGTAAGGATAATTAAATAAGAGAAGAAAAAGTGCTTTGTTGCAGTGCTACTTTACTCAAAAACTAATACTTATTTTTTTGAACTGGACTTATTCAACCAGCCATTGCTCATCATCCACTTTTGACATTCGTCAATCCATTTTGAAGTTGTGGTTGGATTCGTAAGACCAAAACCATGCCCTCCGGCCGGATAAATTATAAGTTCAGCCCGGACTCCGTTTTTGTGTAAAGCCTGGTAAAATAAAATACTGTTTTCGACTTTCACTGTTTCATCATTTCCTGCGTGAAATATAAATGCCGGAGGTGTTTCAGATGTTACCTGTAATTCATTTGAAAATTTAATCACCACTTCTTTGGACGCATTCTTTCCAATTAAATTATTCCTGGAACTCCAATGGGTAAGGCTATCTGCAAAACTGATAACAGGATAGCCCAGAATCATAAAAGCCGGTCTTAAACTTATGTTCTTTGCATTGTCAATGGAGCTATGATTGAAATGCGTTCCGGCAGTGGAAGCCAAATGCCCACCGGCGGAGAAGCCTAAAATGCCCACACGCGAAGAATCCACGCTCCAGTTCTGTGCATTTGCCTTTACCATTTGGATGGCTCTTTGCGCATCCTGCAATGGCCCTATGCTTTTGTCCACCATACTTCCATTAGAAGGCAAACGATATTTTAATACAAATGCCGCGACTCCCATTTTTTGAAATAGCTGTGCCACCTGGATTCCTTCATGAGTAAAAGACAGGCCTGAATATCCACCGCCAGGGCAAATAATAACTGCCGTTCCATTGGCTTTATCCGCATCGGCTGGAAAGTAGGTTAAGGTGGGTTGATGAACATTTGTATAATGGTAACCACCATTCCCATCGCCCAATTTTTTCTCTGTAACAGTGTCGGGTTTTGAATTAGGAACTTGTCCATTATAAAGTGGAATTTCCTTTTGTGCATGTACATCCGGGCTCAAAAAAAACATAATTGCTAAAATTGGAAAGAATTGAAATCTCATACTTTATGATTTGTGAACAAATAAATCCGCTTCGGCTTTTGGAATTTATTCAATACAAAAAATGCTTAAACAAATCAATCTAAAACGATGGATTATTTGAGTAACGAATTTACGTCTTTATAATTCTGACTCAAAAGTTTACCTGAGAATTGCTGAATGATTTAGTTGAACATTGCAACCCTGCTGCGGAAGGTTCAGGAACTGCTTCGGTTCCCCTGAGTTTATTAGGTTAGTCAACTTTAATCCGGTATCCTGCCACTATTGAAAAGGTATAACCAAAGGTAAAAACCATGCTGAAAGCCTCGGCTGTCCTCTTGCCCTTTTGAGGCTTATACCACTTCGTTTTGGCTTATGCTACCCGGTAAAAAATACAATTTATTTATTTTTAGTAGGAATATATCTCTACTTATTAATGATAAACGGTAACTTTCGCTATGCTTTAATAGGAAATAAATAACAATGAATACATTTAACTAGGAAATTATTATAAAAAGAGCAAAAGACCACTAATTAAAAGGAAAAATGGCTGCATTAAGATTACAGGAGATTATAGTCGGTTCAAAGGACAAATCGAAAGAGATAGGACAACTTGAAAAAGGAGGGCTTATAAAGAAAATTGCGCCCAGGCTATACACTTCCAATATGGCAGAAACTTCCGAAATTATTGTGCGACGCAACTGGTATCGCATACTCTCTGAACTATATCCTGAAGCTCTTTTAAGCCATCGTAGTGCGTTAGAAAGAATGCCCACTAAAGGAGGCCATATTTATCTCACCTATACCTATACAGATAATATTGAATTGCCTGGGATTATCATTCATTTTCTAAAAGGACACGCCCCAATACCAGATGATGAGTTATTCTTTGGGAATTTAAAGACATCCGGCCTTGCCAGGGCTTACCTGGAAAATTTACAGAGCAGCCGTAAAAATGGTGAGGAATCAAAAACACTTAGCCGTGAACAACTGGAAGAAAAAATAGAATCCATTTTAAGGGTAAAAGGTGAAGACACAGTAAACCAGATAAGAGACAGGGCTAAGCAAATTGCACTGGAATTAGGAATGGAAAAGGAATTTACCGAATTAAATCAATTGGTTGCCGACCTTCTGGGAACAGGATTATCTAAAAATCTTTCAAGCCCTGTCGCAAAAGCAAGAGTATTGGGAGAACCTATTGATGCGGACAGGATACAGCTTTTCGAATCATTTTATGAGGAGCTAACAAAGAGAGAGTATCCGGATTACCCGGACAAAAACGAGGATATTAAATCTTACCGAAATTTTGCTTTTTTCGAAAGTTATTTTTCTAATTATATTGAAGGAACTGAATTTACCATTGATGAGGCCAGGCAAATTATCAGTACCGCCACTCCGTTGCCCGCAAGAGATGAGGATTCGCATGATGTATTGGGAACTTATCAGATCGTATCAAACAGGAATGAAATGTCTTTACAACCTAAGAATGCTAACGACCTGTTGAAATTGCTGCGGGATAGACATGCTGTATTACTGAGTGCAAGAACTTCCAAGAAACCAGGGCAATTTAAAGATGTAAATAATCGAGCCGGCAGCACTCAATTTGTGGATTGGAGCCTCGTGCCAGGCACACTTAAAAGAGGGTATGAATGGTACACCTTACTACAACATCCATTTGCAAAAGCAGCCTACATGATGTTTATGATTAGCGAAGTACATCCCTTCCTTGATGGCAACGGAAGAATTGCCCGAGTAATGATGAATGCTGAATTGGGTGCTAAGGGATTATCAAAGATCATTATACCTACCGTTTATCGCGAGGACTACATGGGAAGCCTTAAAAAATTCACTAAACAAAGAGATGGGGTAGCTTATGTAAGAATGTTATTAAGAGCATGGGAATTCAGCAGCAATGTTTATGATAGCGACCTTGACAAAATGGAAAAACATCTCACGGACTGCGAAGCCTTTTTGCCACACAAAGAAGGAAAACTCAGGATACTTCTAAAGTAAAGAGCCTCATCAATTAATTTTACAAATACAGTATTGACAGGGCTTGTAGTGAAAATAAAAACAGGACAAACCGGAATAAATCTAGTTTGTCCTGTGAAGTCGGGGCGGCAAGATTCGAACTTGCGACCTCCACATCCCAAATGTGGCGCGATAACCGGGCTACGCTACGCCCCGAAAAATATTAAACCGGTTTTACTTAAAAGTACTGCGGAGAGGGTGGGAGTCGAACCCACGGTACAGTTTAACCCGTACGACGATTTAGCAAACCGTTCCTTTCGGCCACTCAGGCACCTCTCCTAAGTAATGTAAAGATCTTTTTATTGTCCCCTAATTCTTTTTATTAAGGGCTGCAAATGTAGCATTTGAATTTGAAAGGGTAAAATAATATTGTCAAATTATTTTAAAAAACCTTCCGGATAAAAATGAAAGAGAAAAGGATGTAGATGTGTATTTTTTGAAAGAGAATCAGAACGCCAAAAAAATTCTCAAAAACACTCTGCTAATTAACTCTCTGAACTATTTCTGCCGTGCATTTACATCGCAGCCAATTGTACTTTTTGCTGCAATTCAATAACACTTTCTTTAAACAAAGTATCTGTGTCCATCAGGTCTTTTACGGTCTGGCAACTATGAATTACAGTAGTATGATCACGACCACCAAAATGCTCTCCAATTGTTTTCAATGAATTCTTGGTGAAAGCTTTTGCCAAAAACATAGTGATTTGCCTTGCCTGCACAATCTCCCGCTTGCGGGTTTTTTGCAAAAGCTTTTCGTAAGGCACATCAAAATAATCGCACACCATCTTTTGAATGGTATCTATGGTGATTTCTTTTGAAGATGATTTGATAAAATTTCTCAAAACTTTTTTAGCTAATTCAAGGTCAATTTCCCTTTTATTAAGCGAAGACTGTGCCAACAGACTAATCAATGCGCCTTCCAGTTCACGGATATTATTTTGAATATTATAAGCAATGTATTTCACAACCTCTTTAGGCATTTCAAGCCCATCATTTTTCATCTTCTGCTCTAATATTTCAATCTTAGTTTCGTAATCAGGTATCTGCAAATCGGCGCTCAATCCCCACCTAAAACGGCTTAGCAGTCTTTCCTGGACTCCTTCCAAATCTTTCGGTGGCTTATCAGTTGTAAGAATTAATTGTTTACCACTTTGATGAAGATGATTAAAGATCGCAAAGAAAGCATCCTGCGATTTTTCTGCGCGATTAAAAAATTGTACGTCATCTATAATAAGTACATCGATCAATTGATAAAAATGAATGAAATCGTTGATTGCATTATTCCGGCCATGATCCACAAACTGATTGATGAACTTTTCAGAGCTTACATATAATACTACCTTATTATTATGAAGTCTTTTTACTTCGTTGCCAATAGCCTGGGCTAAATGCGTTTTCCCAAGACCAACTCCTCCATATATTACCAAAGGATTAAAGGAAGTAGATCCGGGTTTTTCAGCCACCGTTTTTCCGGCGCGTCTGGCTACCCTGTTACAAGCTCCTTCCACATAAGAATCAAAAACATAAGTCGGGTTAAGCTGCGGATCAATCTGCATCTTCTTAAGACCCGGAATTACGAATGGGTTCTTAACAGGGTTGTTTATAACTAAAGGAAAATCCATTTCATTATTTGAATACGATTTGTAACCATGCCCCGGCACATCCATTGTAACAGGCTTGTTACTGCTGTTTCCGCTATCCACCATTATCCTGTATTCCAGCCTTGCATCTTTTCCTAATTCACGCTTCAAAGTTTTTGCAAGAAGGTTTACATAATGCTCCTCAATATACTCATAAAAAAACTGACTTGGGACTT
Source organism: Ginsengibacter sp. (assembly GCA_039918315.1). Lineage (GTDB taxonomy): Bacteria > Bacteroidota > Bacteroidia > Chitinophagales > Chitinophagaceae > Ginsengibacter. The sequence continues at coordinate 6,529 of JBDSHT010000219.1, forward strand.
GTATCGTTAATACTTTATCTGCCAACAATACTGGCTTTATTGGCTCAAACCAAGTCTTGTAATGCTGCCACTCAACTATGTCTTTTATAATGTTGAGGCAATTACTCCAAACTTGTTCGCAAGCATTAACCATTGTATAACTTAAGACGTTTAAATTTTTGTTAGTAAATATTTATCAGAGATTTTAGTAAAATAATTCTTTGAAAATTATTTTATCAAACTTGATTAGCAACACAGCGAATATCAAAAGAAATTGTTGAAAAAAAAATTTTTTATTCTTTGTTTTTGTCACCTGAAACACAGTATGGAACTTGAAAAAATCTGATTGCAAAAATTGCTGTTTGGAGAATCAATTCAAGACATGCACCCACATTGATTTACAAAGAAACAAGCTAGAAATTTTAACCGTTGAAAGCATTTTTTGCGCAAGGGGTTTACGATTTCTCTTTTAAAAACCCTTTCAAAATAAATGTGCAAAACATTTTTTGACAATATGATTTGACAAACACGGTTTTCTGCTAAATGCTTTTATCTTTAAAAAAAATTAGTAAGTTATGAATTATGAATTAACAGGAAAATTATTTGAGAAATTTGATACGATCCAGCGCACGGAATCTTTTAAGATTAGAGAATTTGTGGTAGAGAAATCAGATGATGTAAATGGAAAGACGATTACCAATTATATTAAATTCCAGAGTGTGCAGGATAAAACTGGTCTGGTAGATGGTATAAACAAAGGCGAAGAAATAAAAGTTCATTTTAATATACGCGGAAGCAAGTGGGAAAAGGAGGGCAAGGTATCTTACTTTAGTAATCTTGATGCATGGCGCATTGAACGTGTTTTACAATCGGGCAAAGGAGCTTCATCTGAAAATAATGAATACCTGGAACCATTAGATACCTTTACTTCTTCTTCAGAAAATGCAATAGACGATCTTCCCTTTTGATATTAAAAGCCATTATTGGCGCACATCTTAGAGGTTTCCAGGATAAACACCAGGCACTCTTATGCAACAGAAAATAATCATAAAAATTGCTCCGCACGAAGCGGATGACGATGCAGCAATCAAAGACTGTATTGCTCAATCTTCTGGTAAGCGATTGGGCCAGATAACGGGTTATCACTTGCTAAAAAAATCAATTGATGCAAGGAGTAAAAACATTTGGACGAACCTCACTTTAAATGTTTTTTTTGATGAGCCATTTGAGCAAAGAGACCTTCTAAATTTTCAATTCAAACAGGTAGATAGTAAATCAAAAAAGTGCATCATCATCGGCGGAGGGCCTGCCGGAATATTCGCAGCTTTGAAATTACTTGAAGTTGGGATAAAACCAATAATTGTAGAAAGAGGAAAAGAAGTTAGGGCACGCCGGCGCGATCTGGCGGTACTGAACAAAGAGGGAATTATTAACCCTGAAAGCAATTATTGTTTTGGAGAAGGCGGTGCCGGAACCTACAGCGACGGAAAATTATATACACGCAGCTCCAAGCGGGGAAATATAGAGCGGATCTTAAATTGTTTTGTACACTTCGGCGCTGCCGAAAATATTTTGCATGATGCTCATCCGCATATCGGCACCAACAAACTTCCGCAGATTATAACAGCGATGCGTAGCCGCATAATTGATTGCGGAGGAGAATTCCATTTCAATAAAAAAGTAACTGATCTTATTATTGAAAATGATTCAATAAAATTTGTAAAAACGGCCGATGGAGATTCTTTTTCAGGCGAAACTTTTATCCTGGCTCCAGGGCATTCTGCCCGTGATATTTTTTATTTATTGTATCAAAAAAATATTGAGATTATCGCCAAAGGATTTGCTTTAGGAGTTAGGGTAGAACATCCGCAGGAAATAATTAATAACATTCAATATGGAAAGGGTGGATTCTCAAACTCGCCTGTTTCCATTCAAGAGCAGGGATTGCCACCTGCATCGTATAGTCTGGTGGACCAGGTAGAGGGGCGTGGAGTATTTTCGTTTTGCATGTGCCCCGGAGGCATTATTGCCACTGCTTCTACTGACGAAAACGAACTGGTAGTAAATGGATGGAGCCCGTCGAAAAGAAATAATCCTTTTGCCAATAGTGGGATGGTAGTGCAAGTGGAAACGGAAGATGTTCTAAAATATAACTCTGCTAATAATCATAAAAATTCAGATCCATCTTCTCCTTTATATATGATGCAATTTCAAAAAGAAGTTGAGACAAAAGCCTTTGCTGTCGGCGGGGGTAAATTTGTAGCACCTGCACAGCGAATGATTGATTTCACTGAAGACCGTTTGTCTGCCGATCTTCCCAATTGCTCTTATCTTCCTGGTATTGTATCCTCTCCATTGAAAGAAGTTCTGCCTCCGTTCATCCATGCACGGCTGAAAAAAGCATTCAAAGATTTTTCAAAAAAAATGCCTAAAAGAAATAACCAAATTGGATATTTCACAAATGAGGCGATCCTTGTAGCCACAGAAAGCCGCACCTCATCACCGGTGCGCATTCCAAGGCATGATCAACTTCTACATCATCCTCAAATTAAAAACCTATATCCTTGCGGAGAAGGTGCAGGATACGCAGGAGGAATTGTTAGCGCTGCGATGGATGGAGAAAGAATAGCCCTTGCGTGCTATGAAGCTATTGTGCAGTAAAGTTTCCATTAAAATAATAAGGCAGTTTTTAAAAAAAATATCACTTTATCTTCGGACAAATTATCGCTTAACTAATCATTTACAAATTGATGGCATTACTCGAAATTCAAAATCTAAAAAAATATTACGCTACGCAAAAAGCAGTGGATGATATTAGTTTTTCAATTCCCGAAGGAAGTATTTTTGGATTACTTGGACCCAACGGAGCTGGCAAAACAACTTTATTGCGGATGATCACCGGTATCTTTTATCCCGATGAAGGAAAAATCTTTTTCGATGGAAAAGTATTTGATCCTTTCAAAGACATAGGAAAAATCGGCTACATGCCTGAAGAAAGAGGCTTGTATAAAAAAATGAAGATCGGTGAGCAAGCCTTGTATCTTGCCAGGTTAAAGGGTTTGAGCAAACAAGATGCCTTAAAAAAAA
>JBDSHT010000220.1:0-3646 GCA_039918315.1 Ginsengibacter sp.
TCTGCAGGTCCTACTTTCAATTTTTGCAGATCTTTATTGTAGTCGATCCATACAGGTTTTACCGGGATCGATGGCATCTCATTTACAGCAGTAACAAAAGCAGATTGCTTGTTGGTATTGGTTTCTACAGGGGTAATAGCAGGTTTTTCCACCTTCACTATATTTGCATCCACACCTTTTCTTTTAAAGACAACTACATAATTATCTTTAAAATATTTATTGGCAAAATCAACAATATCCTTTTTAGTAATTTTTGAAAGTTGATCGGTATAGGCAACTTGCTTTTGCCAGTCAAGTTCATTAGTAAAAGCATCCATCAAAGAATTTGCTCTCGAACCATAGCTTTCCGATTCAAGTATTTTATTCTTCTTTTGGTTATTGATGATGGCGGTAATGAGGTCATTATCAAAATTTCCTTTTTTTAAGTTTTCAATTTCACCCAGTACCAATTCCTTCACTTCTTCAAGCGACTGACCCTTTGTAGGAGACCCGCTCATATACAAAATTCCATAGTCTATAAGAGTGTAGGCAAAAGCCGAGGCACTCAATAACTTTTGTTTTTTTACGAGATTCAGATCTATCAAACCAGCCTTTCCATTCGTTAATATTTTACCTACAAGATCAGCCATTAAAATGTCGGAAGATTTGTTACCCGGCAATCGAAAACCAATGGTAACGCTCTCTGCATCGGGGCCTGTTACTTCTTCCACAATTGGAGAAGTGATGGGAGTTTCTTTTTCAAAAGTGTAAGGCTTTACAGGTTTGTTTTTCATGAAAGAAAAAGTCTCGCCTATCTTTTTGATCAAGACATCAGGATTAAAGTCACCTGAAAAAATGATACCCATATTATTGGGAACATAATAGGTGTCGTAATATTTTTGAATTTCTACCAAAGATGGATTCTTCAGATCATGCACTGTGCCTATAGTTGTTTGCAAACCATAGTTGTGATGTTGGAATAAACCGGCAAATAATTTTTCAAAAACTTTATCCCCATCATCGTCTAAAGTCCTGTTTTTTTCTTCGTAAACCGCTTCCAGTTCTGTGTGAAAAATCCTTAGTTGAGGATTGCGAAACCTCTCCCCTTGCACCGCAAGATATTTATTAATAGAGGCCGATGGAACATCTTCTGTGTAAACAGTTTCTTCAAAAGATGTAAAAGCATTCGAACCTTGTGCACCCATAGACGCCATCATTTTATCATACTCATTGGCAATACTATATTTGCTGGCCACACCGGAAACAGAATCAATTTCATGATAAATAGCCCTTCTTTTCATCCCATCAATTGTATGATTATACTCTTCATACAATGCTTTAATTTTTGCCAACTCTGGTTTTTCCTTGTTCCAATCAAGAGAACCAAATTTGTCGGTACCCTTAAACATCATGTGCTCCAGGTAATGCGCCAAACCCGTGTTGGTAGCAGGATCTGTCTTGCTTCCCGCTTTTATAGCAACATAACATTGTATGCGCGGATCTTTTTTCGTAGGACTAAGAATTACCGTGAGCCCGTTTTTCAAAGTATAAAAACGTGCATTCATCGGATCATTGGTTACATATTTATAAGTGTATCCATTAGCCGTTGCCTCTTTCCATTGGTGAGTTCCGGTTTGTGCCTGGGTCTTCCCCACGAACATCACCAGGAAAAGCAATCCTGTCAGTTTTAACTGTTTCATGTTTTTTTGAAAACAAAAGTATGGTTTTACAACCTTGATGCGACTACCGCTGATAATTTAACAGGTTGTTTTCTTTGCGACTAAAATACCTGCTCCGAAATATTTAATCTAAAATTCTTTTATCCTTAGCCAGGCTATTTATTTTCGGATTTGATTGACCAAATTTTACAAGTTGTGTAAATGACGCAGGTATCGATTTTCTAAATCTGACAATGGTCTCTTCTGAAATATTTTCTTTACTGTAAGGAACTATTTTTACATATTCCTGAATCTCATTTACATCGCGGCCATATTTATAATCGTAAGGAAAATTACCGAGTTTGTCTGTAATTACATTTGGATTATCACGGTTTGGGACCGTAATATAAAACTCACTATTGCCTGTTGTCTTTTGTCTATTCAACAAATTATTCTCGCGCAAAAAACTATACAATTCTTCAGCAACATTTATGGCCGGATCTACCAGTTCAATATTTTCAACCATCAGGTGGCGATAGATGTACTTATCATTCTTTTTATAATTGTATAATTCGTGAAGCACTTTTTTTATATCATCTTTCAAATAGGGATAATGAGTGCATCCCAACAAAATCGCTTTCAGAGGTTGCGCACCCGGAGTCTTGCGAATATTCTCCATCATTGTTACCAAATGATAACGCACATAATTATCGGTAGAATTTATTTGTAACGACTGGCAGTCATCAGTGACGCGGGTATCGCAAAGCATTTTTTGATGATCAAAATCAAAATTATAAATATCCATCAATGTCTTATCAATCCGATACTCATCATTTTGTAAAGACGGTCCTCGGTAATTTTCTCTCAATGCAACTGCTTTCCTGTCAATAAAATCCGGCTCTTCATCTACCGCTTCTGCAATGCCATATCCGCCCTGGTTATAGATTTGAATATTCCCGGCATAGCCCAATTTATTTTTCATTTCATTCAGCGTGTTGCCGTATCCTTTAGAGGCAACGGTTCCTACTGTAGCCATCACACCAATAGAACCATCTTCGTTTTTTCCAAACAATGACAGTGCACCTTTGGCACCGGCATCTATCACTCCAATAATTTTTATTTGAATGCCGGACTTCGCCATAAATTCTTCCAAATGTTTTTTACCATAGGCAGTCGCTGTGTTGCAGGCTATCACTATGGTTTTCACTAATTGTTTATCCGTTTTAAACCTGGGTGAATTGGCATCAGCATAATATTTATCCGAAAGCATGAACTGTGCATCTTTAAGAATATGCTCAATTAATAAAGAAGATTTGCCGGTGGCGTAATAATTGCCGTAAGGCATATTGGCCTGGTCGGCGAGATAAATAAATTTTTCATTTTGAAAATCAGCCTTGTGATCCGCACCGGATTCTTTCGTGCCGTTGTTATTCTTATCGTAATTTAAAATGGCTTCCAAAACCGTCATACCACCCGTTCCTGAATCGAAAACACCAATCGGCAGACTGGCATCAGCCTTTGGATATTTTTTAAAATCAACATAATAGAAACTAGCCGGGTCCTGCCTGATTGTATTCTCTATGACAAGATTATCTGCAACCGCTTTGGCGGGCTGCACTTGTTGACTGAATACCGAAGCATACAATAACGTTCCAGTTATGGCAAGCAAAAAATGAATTCTATTTTTCTTCATGATGCAAATTGGTTTCAAATTTTTATTTTGAATTACACCTGAAAAATAGCCATTTATTTTATAACTGAATGCCAAAGAATCCCACCATGATTTAGCAAGAATACCATTAGTGCCTGAAAAGTAATTGAAAGAAAATCGCTTTTATTGCAAAATCAATATCCATCCTTTTCCTTTTTCCACCCGAATTTTATCACCGGGCTTAAAAGTTCTTCCGGTCTGAAAATTACGAATCTCAGGAGCAACAATTGACGCAGATGATTTATTGATTCCTAATTTTTCCCAATCAATATTTAGCTCAATTTCTGTATCGCTGTCG
>JBDSHT010000221.1:0-4853 GCA_039918315.1 Ginsengibacter sp.
CGCCATCAAATCAATCTGGCGCTTTATAAAATCTACTGACTGAAAATTCCGGCCAACATCTACCATGTACCCGCGCCATTCAAATGCTGGCCAGTCCTTTATTTCACAGGAATGAACTGGTTTTGTATTGTTCATTAATTGATGGAAAGTCTGAATTCCATTAAAAATTCCGTGAGCAGTATTTGCTACAAGACGAACTTTATTCTTGCCCACACTTAGGGTATATGCTTCATCACCCAACTGAGGCACCTCTACTTTTCCCAGACTTAATTCAATAAATGAATTCTTACCGGAAACGGAATTTATAATTGATGCAGTGACTCCATTTTCTTTTAAAAATGTTTGTAAAAATTCAGCTTCCTTTTGTAAGCTATTGTCCCTGATCAAAATATATTTACAATCGCCAACTGGGAAATATCCATTCGTCCATTGCAGGTTTTGAGGAAGTGGAATTAAAGAAGGCAGTGCTTCTTTGACATCTTTATCGGCTTTTGCATCGGTTGGAACGAAAACAGGAAGAAGAGCGAATAACAAAATTAATTTCATAAAGTATCGCATAGATATACATTGAGTGTTTCAAAAAATTTGCCAATAAAAAGTCATTCAAAATTCACAAAAAGAAAAACCGCCGAAAAGAAATATTTCCAAATCCTATTTTTCCCCGGCGGTTATTATCTAAATGTATTGATGCTTCATTAGCAGGAATCTATGAACCTTCCATTCACCCAAATGAGCTATCAGGTGTGTCGTTAGACGAATTCCATAAATTGTTTTTTGCAGATAGAAGCCACTACCTGTGTGTCGCCGCCTTTCAATTCCAACTCTACAGGAGCATTTGTTTTATAATTTCCACCAGTAAAATCAGGTACTTTAATTGGCTTTGCATCTCTCGCCACAGACCACTCGCTCAGTGGGCTAATCGCACTCCATAGTGCGGCATCATAAACATCCTGACTCAGCGGCAACCCATTACGAAGACAATCTATCAAATGCCATTGCATCAAAAAGTCCATACCACCATGGCCACCAATTTTCTTTGCCTTTTCACCCACACTTTTTACAATCTGCGGAGTATATTTTTCCTGGATTTTTTTCATTTCTTCCGCATTTACCCAAGATTCTCCATCAGAAATTCTTGCAGGCTCCGGATATTTTAATGCCTTGGTTTTAGTACCCACCAATAAATGAATACGTGAATAAGGAGTGGGCGTGCTGACATCATGATACAATGTTATTGTTCTTCCTTTCTCAGTTTTTATATTCGTAATGTTCATATTGCCCCTATATTTCTTATTGGCAAATTGCTGAAAAAATGGATCCTTTGCAGCCAGTTCATTCGCACGCTTCTCCATACTAAAATCCGCACCGGATGTAGATGTCAGGCTAAGCATCGTATCGCCCCTGTTGATATTCATTGCCTGCGCTATCGGTCCTAAACCATGTGTCGGATATATATTTCCATTACGATAATTCTCTTTCAGACGCCACATGTCCCAGTAGCCGTTTTTATTAAAATTGAGACCCAGCAAATCATGAATGTAAGCACCTTCACCATGAATCAGATCGCCGAAATATCCCTGGCGTGCCATGTTCAATGTCATAATCTCAAAGAAATCATAACAACAATTTTCCATCATCATACAATGCTTCTTTGTCTTCTCTGAAGTGTTTACCAATTGCCAGCATTCTTTTAACGTCACTGCTGCAGGCACCTCGATCGCAACATGCTTTCCCGCATTCATAGCATAGACAGCTTGTTCCACGTGTTGGCCCCAGGGTGTAGCAATTACGATGAGGTCAATATCATCACGGTCACACATTTTTTTCCATGCATTTGCATCGCCACTGTATGAAGTGGGTTTATGCGAAGACCCGGCTAACTGCTTTTCCATCGCCTCAACATTCTTAGGCCTGATGTCACAAAGCGCTATTACTTCCACATCTTTAATATGGCTGAAACCATAAACATGCGTAGGGCCACGCATGCCTAAGCCGATAAATCCTATGCGAACTTTTTCAAGTTTAGGTGCACCATAACCCGACATATTAAATCGAGGTGCTACGCCCTGGTTATGAAACCCCTCGGGCAAACTACCATTGCGTTCTCCCATAAATGATGAACCAATAATACCCACGCCCGCAAGCCCGGAAAGTTTTAGAAAATCTCTTCTTTTTGTGCTCATTTCAATTTGTTTTTTGTAAAAATTTAAAATGCCAATTACCTTTTATATTAAAATCAGTCGGAACATTTTGGTTTCATGACTTTGAACATTGCCTTTCCATTCCACTGATTTATTTTTTTTATTTTTTTCAATATTTGTGTGTTGCCAAAGATCCCTGACAGCGAAGTTGCCTTTGACTCCCAACTGAGAGAAATCCAAAGAATAATCTGCCTGCGTATCACCACGATTTAAAACTGCCAGCGCATAATCCCCGTTAGACAAGGGTTTTAGGAAAATATTCCAATTTTTGTCTTTCACAATTCGCTTAGCTTGTTTACCCAATGCATCCTGGTTTATTGCAATGATCTCTTCGTTTAACAAAATCCCTTTTGTAATTTCATCCATTTTTCTAACATCATTTGTAGCAATTAAAGGTGCATTCATAATTGCCCATAAACTCATCTGGGTTTGATATTCCACATCTGTACAACCCACTCCGCCCAAATCACCTGAAGGACCCTTTATTCCACGTAAACCAACCACCAGCATATCGGGATCATTCCATTGACCGGACCCGGAGAATACATTGAGTTCTGCATTTACATCCACGACATCCATTAATCCTTCACCCCCATTATCAGTGGGAAGCCTCTTCCATTTATCCCTAAGATCATAAGTGGTACGCCAAAGTTGGCCACCCATTCTTGCTGCCCACAACCAGGGATATCGAGGCCCCCATTCGCAAATACTCAGGGCAATATCACGACCGCTTTTACGCAGTGCGTCCGCCATTGTTTTATATCTTGTTTTTGCAGTTACAGAATCCTCAGGAGCACCGCAGTAATCATATTTTAGATAATCGACTCCCCACCCCGCAAAGGTTTTAGCATCCTGATTCTCAAAATGAAGACTTGCCGTATAACCTGCACAGGTAAGAGGTGCAGCATCTGAATAGATACCCAATTTCATTCCTCGCGCATGTACATAATCTGCCAGTGCTTTTATGCCGGAAGGAAATTTAATTGGATCAGGGATTATGTTATTTCTGTTGTCTCTACCGCCCTGCCAGCCATCATCAATAAAAATATATTGATATCCTGCATTTACCATACCGGAGGCAACCATCGCATCTGCTATTTCCTTCAGGTCTTTTTCATTAACTCGATCTGCCAACAAATTCCACGTCATCCAACCCATAGGCGGAGTGGCCAGCAGAATGTTGCCTTTGGAATCTTTTACCTGCGCTTTTGTAACCTGATTCAGCAAAAGAAAAATAAAAATAAAAAATAAATAGATAATTTTTTTATTCATAGTCTGTTAATGGGAAACCCGGAATTGTTTTACTTTTTGTACAATTTATAAAAAATACCTCATAGAAATATGAGCAAACGTTTGCGTGCTTTTACAAGATTATATTGATAAAAGTACCCAAACGTCTAATTCCAAATTGATTACTCTGTATAAAGCTGATGCATGATCGAAAAACTATTCAACTACAATTTCATCTGCAAAAATCCATGAAGGATTTCCGGCACCCAAATGCTCTTTGGGAAGTAGTCCATAATTCTTTGCAGTTACTCTAATATATCGTGCTTTTTGCAAAGGAAATTCGGCAATAAAATCTTTGATCACATGTTTTTCAGAAACCGGAATAGTATTTTTTACCACACCAACTTCAGTAAAATCCTTTCCATCCAAAGAAGTTTCAAACTTTACAGAGGATGGTAAAATAATCCAGTCACTGTAGTTTTGAAGGCAACCTATTGCAATCGAGTGCACGTCGGTTTCTTTCCCTAAATCTATGGTAGCAATAATATCTTTTCCACTGAAGCCGTGCCAGTACTTACCCACAGCGGGAGTACCTCTTACTCCATCGGTAAGGGTATTGGGACCGTCTGCCATATAGTAGCTACTGACCGGATTTACATAATCAACGTTTCTTCCAACAGCTTTACTGATGGAAAAATTTTGTTGTGCAGGTTTTGCTCCCATCACTACTCCATTAACAGATGTGATTGCTTTTAAAACTCCGGAAGATTCTATGGCAATCGGATGTTCATATTTTTTACTTTCCAAATTCGGATCAGTTCCATCCAGTGTGTAATAAATATCCGAGTTAGGGATTTCAGAAAAGAGTGCTACCTGTAGTTTACCATTTTCAGAATCTGGTTTAATGGACACGGTATAATTTCCGGGACTGTAATTGTAGCCCTTTTGATCGAAGCCTCTGAAATGATATTGCAACCTTTCATAAAAATTAGTCCAGTTTCTACTTTCTACAGGCGACCAGTTTACCTCACCAATTGCAAGCATGCGCGGCAGTACCATGTACTCTAACTGCTTTACCGTTGCGATGAATTCGGTCCATACATTTGCCTGCGCACCCAAAACATATTTTGCTTCTTCCACACTTAATTCTTTTGGAATAGGATTATAATCATACACCATTTTTAATGTATTAAATCCGCCAATAGAGGGCGGCTCTCCCTCCGGGCCAGCCTGGTAATGATCAAAATATAATGGAGTGCCGGGCGTCATCACCACATCATGATGCATTTGCGCGGCTTTAATTCCCCCGGCTTCACCACGCCAACTCATTACGGTGGCTTCCGGAGCAAGACCACCTTCCAGGATTTCATCCCAGCCAATAATTTTTTTCTTTTTTGCCGTGATAATCTTTTCAACCCGTTT
>JBDSHT010000222.1:0-18982 GCA_039918315.1 Ginsengibacter sp.
TCCATTCATCAATTGTTTGTGCTTTTATATTCGGTTTGGCAATGTGATCAATAACGAAAAGTTGGTTGGGAAATGTAGAAACAAATTTGGGTACATATTGTAATTGATCTTCAAAAATTAAAATATCGTATGTGTAATTATATTTTTCCAGTAAGCCAATACCATTCATGAACGCAGGTTGGAGCATCATATTTCTTTCAGGCTCTCCCTGAAGCACATGGCGAAATCCTTTTAATTTTGGAAACTGATTGTAATACTGTAATCTTTCTTCAACATTCTTTGATTTTAGATCAGTCCATCCAACAATGCCTTTTATAAAATTATTTTTATCAGCATTGTCCAATTGGAAAGTATTTTCAGCTTCCGATTGATCTGACTGCACAGTTACACATCCATCAAAATTATTTTTCAACAACTCTGGTTCGAGGTCTGCTGGTAAAAAATCTTTTTGAATCGTTTTCATTTCATCATTGATCCAACTATGTCTTCCAGGATCAAATTTCCAAAAATGCTGATGGGAGTCAATTCTTTTCATGAGCAGGTATTTTTTTAATTTTGATTATAAACTGAAAATCATTATTTCAAAAATAATGGATGCCGCTTTTCAATTTAATGCACCAATAATTCCATTTTTTATTTCTAATTATTAAACTTAAAGTTTGGCGATAAATGATTTAGTACGTTGATGAGTACCCGCAATTAATTTTATATGAATGCCTCACTCTTTAATTAATTGCACTACTCGTTGTGGAAATGGGATTTCAATCTTATTTTCTTTAAACTTTTCAAAAATTTTTGAGCGTATTTCGCTCTTAATATTTTCCACACCATAAACATTTTCTGACCAAAAGTAAATTGAGAATTGCAACGACGATTCTGCAAAATCATTAAAACGAATAAATGGCACAGGTGTCTTCAGCGCGCCGTCCTGACTATCGATAATCTCTGTAAGGATTCTATTGACCAATACGATATCAGATGAATAACCCACACCTACCGAAACCTCAAATCGTGAAGCTATTGCAGTATAGCTCCAGTTTATAATTTGGTTTCTTGTAAGATCTGTATTGGGCAAAATAATATACTTATCATCACGTGTGAGTACAGTAGTTGTTCGAAGATTAATTTCGGATACACGGCAAAACAGTCCATTGACTTCTAAAATATCATTTACTTTTATTTTGGATTCTACCAATAAAATTATACCGGATACAAAGTCACTAAAAATATTCTGCAAGCCCAATCCCAAACCTACAAGAAGTGCCGCTGATCCGGCCAAAAGCAAAGAGAGATTGAAACCCAGGATTTGAAAAGTTGCAATAATTGAAAAGACAATTACGACGTATTTTATCAGTGTATAGAGTGCATATTTTTTTGCTGCTTCTATGCGGCCAGTTCCGTGGATACCTTTTTTTATAAACCGTAAAAGTATGTTTACAATAATTGCCAATAAAATCGCAAGGAGAATTGAGACAACCTTTAGCTGAAAATTTCCTAGTTTAAAAAGAGTATATTCTAAAAATTCTTTCACTTTGTTATTCGTTTTCTTTTTTAAAATTTATGTTAAAGCTGGGAGCTGTATAATCATGCGGTAAATATTCTGCTGGAATTGTGGTGCTATTTCCATCGCGTGATGCTTTGTAATGCGGAGACATAATTTCAATTCCTTTCTCATTACACACGTCCTGTATATTTTGATAAAGCATTGAATAAATGTCGGCCTGCTTGTTGGCTTCTCTGATGTATGCGTTGATTTGATAAGAAACATAGAAGTCTTCCAGACCTGTCTGTAATACAAAAGGTTTCGGATCAGTCAAAACATATTCAGTGCGTAAGGCTGCTTCAATTAGTGCTTCATACATTTTTTTCCAGGGCACATCGTAGCCAATGGTAACTGTTGTATTTAAAATAAGGCCAAGGTTGGATGAGTCGCTACTATAGTTGATTGTGTGACTATTCATTACGGTAGAATTTGGAATCGAAATGATTTCATTTTTTATAGTTCTGATACGCGTTACGAGTAATGATTTTTCAATTACATCACCAACTACATCGCCTATTTTTACACGGTCACCTATTTTAAAAAGACGCATATAGGTTAAGATTAGGCCGGAAATAATATTGGACAAGGATCCCGCTGATCCAAACGTAAATAGAAATCCCAGGAATACAGAAACGCCCTGGAACACGCGTGAACCACTGCCTGGCAGGTACGGATAAATGACGATAATCATGAAAGCAAAAATTAATACCCTTACTATTTGGTAGGTGGGGTTAGCCCAATCCGGAAAAAATCCGGGAATTTTTAGCTGCTCATTTTTTATTTCCTCTTTCAAATAGTGAATTACTTTATTCACATATCTGAAAACAAAAACGATTATAATTATAGTAATCAGGTTGGGCAAAAAGTCCCAAAATGCATCCGCAATTTTTTTTACAGGAGTCAAAATGTATCCCAAAAGAACATCCGCAAAATTTTTAGTCCAAGGAAAAATCCCGAACAGAATAGGCAGCGCGATATAAATCGCCAGAATAATAAGTAACCATTTTAATACATTACTTATTTTGATAAATAAATTGACCTCGCGTGTTGTATCTAAAAGTGTGTAGTTTTTTATTCTGATTCCCTTAATTAATTTTCCTTTTTGAAGCCTAATTTTTAGCCTTGCCAACCTGAAAAGTTTCCCGATATATTTAATAACTAAAACCACAATTAGAATCACCAAAAGCGCCAGCGCAATTTCTTTAACAAGGCTTTTAAAACTGGTTTCATCTTTATATTTTAAAACTTCATTGCCGATAATTTTTCTATAATTTTCCGCCAATTCATCTCGGGTAGTATTATTCCAGAGCGCATCGTTATCAGATACGCTCATCAGAATGTAATCTTTTACACGAAGATCAATGGTGGTTTCTGTATGTATTAAATCTATGGAATCGGGAGAGAATCTGTAATTGTCTGCCAGTTTTTTTATTCGCTCATTTATGGCTCCTGCTCTTTCTTCGGCGGTAAAACTGCCAGATCTATTATAGATATAAAAAAGGGTGTCATTAAAAAATCCGAAAACCGGATAAGCTTTTGCCGTTAGGCGTAATGAATCAATTTGATTTTTTTTCTCTGCAAAGCGCAGTGCTTCTTTATTCCTGATTTCTTGTAATTGTTTTTCTAAGTCCTGTTTTTTTAAGTTATCGGTAGTTTGTAACGAATTGATTTCATTCTTCAGATTGGATTTTACAATGGAGTCTGCAATACGCAACTTTTCCATCTCTTCCTGATTCTGATTAAATTTTTGGAGAATGAGAGAATTTAGAGAATCAAAATTCTTATTAATACTGTCTTTCTTTTGCGATTGACCGGTTGTATCTTTTTTTTGACCGTATAAATTTTGTAGTCCAAAAACAAAAGACACCAGTACCAGAATTATGGGAAATAATTTTTTCATTTAATTTTTACCAGGCATTAAAACTGATTTTTGCAGATGGTTAGAAATGCGGACATTTATTTTCCGCTAAATAATTTCACTGTTAAAGATAGTATTATCAATTTTTAATCTCCAATATAGGTTCTAATTTTCTTACAAGTAGTTTATGTTTCTGATTGACAATTGTTTATTCTAAAATACGGAAACAGAAGTGTTTGCATTTAGATTTAGCCACGCAGAAATTTCAGGTTTCTGAAAATAAAAAGTAGAAGTTCATAATTATTTTTGAAGCGTTCATTTGCTGTTAATTTTGTTTGTAACGAGTGCACCTTATTAGGAAATTAATCAACTTATCTTTGTGTTATGCATGGAAAATTATCCGGATGGAATGATACGATTGCCGCAATTGCCACTCCGCCTGGTATAGGGGCTATTGGAGTGCTACGTCTCAGTGGTGCTAAGTCGTATGAGATTATCCAAAGACTTTTTCCATCAAAAAATTTAAGTGAACAACTATCCAACACGTTACACGTTGGGTATATAAAAGAAGGAACGGAAGCGTTAGACGAAGTGGTCCTGTCGCTTTTTAGAAAGCCACATTCATACACCGGCGAAGACGTAATAGAAATCAGTTGCCATGGTTCGCCTTTTGTGCAGCAACAAGTTTTGGATGCGGTAATTCGCAATGGGGCTAGGTTAGCCAGGGCAGGGGAGTTTACTCAGCGTGCTTTTCTAAACAAAAAATTAGATCTGGCGCAGGCAGAAGCTGTAGGAGATTTAATAGAAAGCAATACCAAAGCTTCACAAAATGCCGCGATAAAGAACATGCGTGGGGGATTTTCAAAAGTGCTTAGCGGGCTCAGAGAAGAGTTGATTCAATTTTCTTCTTTGATGGAGTTAGAGCTCGACTTCAGTGAAGAAGATGTTGAGTTTGCGGACCGTGAAAAATTTGAAAAATTAATCAACCGGATCGATAGCACAGTTCATTCATTGCTCGAATCTTTTAAATTGGGTAATGTGATTAAACGTGGTGTGAGCGTGGCTATTGTGGGGAAACCTAATGCAGGGAAATCGACTTTGCTAAATACATTGTTGAATGAAAACCGCGCAATTGTCAGCGATATTGCGGGGACTACTCGCGATACGATTGAAGAAGTAATAAATATCAATGGGATACTTTTTAGACTAATCGATACAGCCGGAATTCGTGAACACTCTCAGGATATTATAGAAAATATGGGCGTAGTAAAAAGTAAAGAAAAAATAAAACAGGCCGATATTGTTCTTTATTTATTTGATGTAAAAGAAGCTGACGCACAAGAAATAAAAACAATTATTAGCGAAATGAAAGATGTAAATCCGAACATCCTTTTAGTTGCCAATAAGGCTGAAGCACTTGGTAGTTCACTCCAACCATTAATTGCAAATGAAATTTTCATTTCTGCGAAGGAAGATATCGGAATCAGTGAGTTGAAGAATATATTATTTGCATTGGCTGCCGGAGAAGACATTAACCAGGAAAATATTATCGTTACGAATGCACGACACTATGCAGCTTTACAAGAAGTAGCCAAAAGCATTGGGGATATTAAATCAGGATTAGCCAATAAACTTTCCGGTGATTTTCTTTCTGTCGATATTAATCGTTGCCTTCATTTCCTTGGAGAGATAACCGGGGAGATTACAAATGAAGACAGGCTGGATTATATTTTTAGTAAGTTTTGTATCGGGAAATAGCTGGCTCATCTGAGCATTATAACGACTACCTATACACGAATTTTTTTAATGATTTAAAGTTGTAGTCAGACGTTTAGTTCAACTATGCCGGTCTTAATCTATCAGCGAGTTTTTCATTGCAAAAAATACAAGGCCGACTGAGTTTTTAACTCCGAACCGCTCCATGAGCCTGTCCTTAATGGCTTCAACAGTTCGAGCGCTGATTTCCATTCTTTGTGCTATTTCCTGGGCGGTATATTCCATGCAAACAAGCGATAGCACCTCTTTTTCCCGATCGCTAACTATTATTTCGCTATTTAAGTTTGGATTGAATTTTTGTTTCGAATAATTCTTTTTTATCAAAACTCTGTTAACGAAATTATTTAAGTAAAAACCGGTGCGCATTACATCCATTATGCCTTGTTTGATTTCCGCAGGTTCCGTACTTTTTAGTAAATAACCATTCGCACCGCTATCCATTAAATGGCCAACAAATCTTTCATCTTCAAACATGGTAAGGATCAATATTCTAACCTTGGGGAAATGTTTGTTAAGGTATTTCGTGGTTTCGATACCATCTTTTACCGGCATTTTTAAATCCATCAATACGATGTCAGGCTGTTCTTGTTCAATACCTTTAATTAACTCTTCACCATTTTCAGCTTCCAGAGTGAACCTTATATTTTGGTAACTCTTCAAAGAAAGAATCACTCCTTTTCTAAAGATCTTGTGATCATCAGCAATGGCAACATTTATGATATCAGGGGTCATATCTTAAATTATGTGAACGATTGTTTCTTTACGGGGTTTAACCAATGTATTTTACTCTGCATTCTTCATTCTGGGAACTTCGATTGTTACTTTATAATACGTTTGGGTGTTGTCTATTTCAAAAAGAATTTTCGCCTTTAAGACTCTGACTCTACTTTGAATGTTCTTTAACCCTAACCCGTTCGAATTATGTTCGAGTTTGTCGAATTGTTGTTGTAAAATCCCTTTCCCATCATGATGAATACGAAAATAGACATTATTTCCTTGTGCGTTCTGAGTAAGATGAATAAATCCTGCGCTACTGTGTTTAATAATATTGGTTACAAGTTCCTGAACAATTCTAAAAACCAATAATTCCTGCTCATCATTTAGCCGCTGCCTGTTATCGTGAAAACGGGCGCTGGCGTTAATTACACCAGATCCGTTTATTTTATCAAAGAGATCTTTTACTGCCGCTTCTAACCCAAAGTTTTTTAGAGTAGGTGGCATCAGGCTGTGGGAAATATTTCTTATTAACTGAATGGTGTCATCAATAATTTGTTTGGCACTAAAGATGGATTGCAATTGCATAGCTGGCTCCTGGTGGATAAGGTTTTCACTTAGGTATAATCTTGCAGTCGCTAAAAGTGGACCAGCATCATCGTGCAAATCGGCGGCAATGCGCTGTCGTTCTTCTTCCTGAAAACTTATAGAAGCACGCAACAACATTTGTTGACGCTCTTCTTCCATTTTTTGAATTTGCTTATTAAATCTGATGACTCTTCTCTGATGAAATACTAAAACCGAAACCAATGTTATAGCCATCACCAGCATGCCTAATGTGCCCATGATCAAGACACTTGACACGTTTAAACTGTTGCTGCCGGTTTGTAAAAAAAACATTAGTAAAATCAGTTAGTTGGTCTTTTGAAAGAATAGGTCCTCATCCAAATCCGGTAGGGATTCTTTTGATTTAAGAATACTATTAACTTTCATCGTCATTGCAATACTTAGCAGAATATTTTTTAGGACGTTAAAAGCTATGTTGATAATAAAATAGAGCTTTTGAAACTCCAAATCCTTCATCATATTTTCAGTCAAAATATAAAGAAAAAAAGTGCCCGAAAAGTATATGAGGAAAGATACTGCAATCCAAAAACTAAATGTGGAATATATCACCAGGTTATTAACGCCTTTTATTTGAGAGAAGATAAAATAAACACAAACAGTAATTATAATCAATGATTCAATTCCTGATGCTATTGAGTCAAATTTCTGACTCTCATTAATATAGAAGAAATCAATAAATGCGAAAACTAAAAATGATATCCATAAAAATAATATGATTCTTTTTATTTGTTCTTTTGGAAACGTGAGATAAAAAAAATAACAGATGAATGAATATTCAATTACTGTAAATGAAAAAAGAAGGGTGATAAACTTCGGACTTTGTATACTTTGTAAATAATAACTCAAAGCCTCGTTGAATATACAATAAAGTACATAAAATAAAATTACCCTTACTATCTTATTCTTAGTTTTCGATTTGAAAAACAAATAAAATAGTAAGGGTAATACTGTTGAAAAAATGCCGGTATATAATAAAATTTGGAAAATAGTAGTTATGGTTTTGATTCCAAATATAACTACATATTTAAAATTCTGCAAACAAATTTAAATATTATTACTGCTGAGGTTTAAAGTGTAGGAGGCCCAGTAAGAATTGTCCAGTCGATAATGATTTTATCGGCAACGATACCATTCTCTTTAACGATATCCCCTGCGTTGGTAACAACGCTGTAAGAAAGAATATCTTTTCCTTCAGCATCAACGCCTGTGTAAACAAGATGCTCTTCATTTTCAGAAAGGCATTTGCGGAAATTAATTCCAACACATCCTGGCTGATTTAAAATTTGGTCGATGATGTTACGTCCAATGTAATAACCCGGTGTAGCGTCTGGATTTGCAGATCTGAAAGCATTTACTAATTCAATACCTTCATTTAATCCGATGTCTTCGCCCACTTGAGCAAGACTCTTGGTTTCTAAGATTGCATTTTGTGTCATGATTGTAGTTTTATGGTTTTAAATTTTGTTTCTGTGTGAATCAGTATGCTAACTTCCAATAAAACAAAAACATGTGCAAGGGAGGATAAATGAGTAGAATATGGTACTTTTGTTATGATCCTTTGTGGTAAAGGGTTTTAGCGGTTTTGGAACGTATTTTAGCGATCAAAATAAGGTAAATGTACGAACAGGATATAGTAAATTTACTGTAGAGTTTGAATGTGTAAATACGTACGTATTATTACCAGTTGTCTATTAGAATCTTTTTTGATCATTAAGCTAACGTTCTTTAATGTCTGCCGAAATCCCAAAAAAGCTTGTAGTTGAGAATGGCGCGCAAGTGAGCAAGTTGTTGAATTCTGGCGGTTTTGGCATCGTTATTTTTTGTTATTAACATTTATTAATAAATCAACTTTAATATGATTTTCAATGGTTTTTTATATAGTTATTTCAATCATGCCAGGAAAATAAATTAATATAAATGTGATTTTTAGAAATTTTTTGAATGATGTAATTACTTTGTTTTTGTACAAAACTGAAAATTGAAGATAGTAAAAATACGTATTGTAATTTTGTAATATTACTTTTTTTATTTTGTTTTTTTTAAGGGATATTGCATAAAATAATCAAAATACATAATAGATTTATTAAAAACCCGTTTATAGTTCATAATTTTATAGCTACTTACTTCTAATAGAACCCATATCCAATGTCGTCCTTAAACATTATCAAAATAGCGATTGCTGATGATCATAAGATTTTCCGGGATGGAATTAAAATGGCTTTAAGTTCTAAGGAAAATTTGAAAATGATATGGGAGGCCGAAGATGGAAAAGACCTTCTTCACAAGATGACCATTAAAAAACCTGATGTTTTATTAATGGACATTCGCATGCCTGAAATAGATGGAATTAATGCTATTGAAATACTGAGGAAGGAATATGATGATCTAAAAATTATTGTACTTACAATGTATGATGATCAACAAATGATCAGCAGAATGATGGAGATGGGAGCAAATGCATATTTAACCAAAACAACCGATCCTGACGAAATTTACCAGGCAATATTAACATGTATGAATGAAGACTTTTACTTCAATCAGTTAGTGAACAATGCTGTGATGGGAAAGTTGATGCAGAAAAAAAATGTCAGAAACAATTATGGAGGCCACATACCCATCTCTTTTAGTGAGAAGGAATTAAAAATTTTACAACTGTTAGGTGAGGATAAAACTACCGAAGAAATCTCTAAGCTGATTTTTTTAAGCCCCAGAACAATTGAAACAATTCGCCAAAATATGAAGAATAAAGTAGGCGCAAAAACAATTGGAGGATTACTTATGTATGGCATGCGCAATAAAATGATCGAATAATATTCCTCGTATATTTCTATAGAAAATCATCAATTTTCTATTTGTTAGCCAGGTAATAATCCGCCATTACCTGGTGAACTTTCTTTTTTAGAATTTCATAATTGTCATCATGTGAAACTGCAATCGGAGGAAGGAAATGTATGGAAAGTTTTGATGGCCAATAGTAAAATTTTTTTCCAGGAGGCAATACTTTTTTAGTGTTGAATATTATTGCAGGAATAATTGACTTTTTCGTTTCCACTGCTAATTTAAAAGCGCCATCATGAAATTCTTTCAGCGGTTGGTCAGTTTTATTTCTTGTGCCTTCAGGATAAATGCACATGTGCATACCGAGATTAAGTACATTCTTCATTTTCCTAAAACTATCTTTCCGGCTATCTTTATCATTTCGATTCACCAATACTGCGCCACGCTTATACACCAATCCGAATAACGGTATTTTGGACATCTCTTCTTTTGCTATCGTTTTATTAGCTCCCGGAATAAACGGGGTTGTAACCGGAACATCCATAAATGAATTATGGTTGCAGGTTACAATATAGTTTTCCCCCGGCTGAAAATTTTCTTTACCAAAAATTTTAAAACCGCAACCGGTTAAGAAAAAAAACAAACGCATCCAGACCATCGAAATGTACCTGAATATCTGAGTTCTTCGAGGTTCTTTTATAATACCTATTACCCACATTAAAAAAGCAGCGGGAATTAATGTAACCGTAAAGATTATTGCTGCCCAGGCAGCTAATATTTTTGCGAGAAAAATTTTCACAACGTTAATTTTAAAATGACATCAGATTCTCCAGTCTATTGGAATTTTATTTTGTTTCACCAACAATTCATTTGTTTTCGAAAAATGCTTGCAACCAAAAAAACCTCTCTCCGCACTGAATGGAGAAGGATGTGCAGCTTTCAAAACAAAGTGTTTCGTTTCATCAATCAAAGGTTGTTTTTGCTGGGCAAATTTACCCCATAATAAAAAAATAATTCCTTCTTTTTCATCCGAGATTTTTTTTATGATGTTGTCAGTAAATTCAAGCCATCCAATTCGTCCGTGACTTCCCGGTTCATTTTCCCTTACGGTTAAAGAAGCATTTAATAACAAAACGCCTTGTTCGGCCCATTTTTCAAGATTGCCGGATTGTGGAATAGATAAGCCGAGATCGTTTTTAATTTCTTTAAAAATATTATTGAGTGATGGGGGTTTACCGATGCCATCAGGCACGGAGAAACTCAATCCATGGGCCTGACCTGCGTTGTGATAAGGGTCCTGACCAATTATGACAACCTTTATTTTATCAAAAGGTGTTTTATCAAAAGCATTAAATATTAATTGGCCCGGAGGATAAATTTTCTTTCCTAATGCTTTCTCAGCTTTTAAGAAAATGGTTATCTGTTGAAAATAATCTCTTTTAAATTCATCCTTCATCACTTTCTTCCAGCTTTCTTCCATTTGTACCTCCATAAGTCAACTTTTAAATTAGCGAACAAAATAAGCTCTTTTTCTAAATGAAATGTGGAATGAATTTTTATTAAACCCCAGTTATAAATAAACTGGTATGAATTTCATATTATTTGAAATTCCTGGAGGAGTATTTTTTGGTGACCCCGACACGATTCGAACGTGTGACCCACAGCTTAGAAGGCTGTTGCTCTATCCACTGAGCTACGGGGCCAATTAATTGAAAATTAATTAACTCAATCTGTCATCCTTTTGCGATAAATCACAAGAAAAATTTTAAGATTTCGGCAAATATAATTGAATTGTTACGCCTATTCCAAAAATAGAATAACTATTTATTTCTATTTTAAGATTGAGCTTTTTTAGATCCAAATTATGAGTATATTTTATTGCAGTTTGGAATAAACTATGGTATCTGAAAATATGCCTTCGGCAAAAAAGTTTTCTTTGAAATGTGCCTCCTTTATAAAACCTGCGGCTTCCAATAATCGGGCAGAAGCAATATTTTCTGGATTGATTTGAGCTTCTATACTATGCAATTTCATATCGCTGAAACCATACTCCATAACGGTTCTTATGGCTTCTGACATAATTCCTTTTTGCCGATATTGGGATAGTAGCATATATCCTATCTCAGCACGATAGTGTTCCTTGATTAATCGCCAAAGGCCAATGACACCAATTAATTGTGCTGGTTGGTTGCTAAAAGTGATAGCCCAGGAAATACCGGAATTATTATCCAATGCGTCTTCAATTTTTTCCAGATGAACAAGGGCATCATTTTTTGTTGATGCTTTGCCGGTTTCAATATATTTCATCACTTCTTCGCTTGAACGCAGCTCAAATAATTTCTCAATATCATTCGGGCTTACCCTTCGCAATAATAATCTTCCGGTTTGTAGTTTCGGAAACGGATTAAAATTAACTTCCAACATTTTTAAAAAGTGATTTGAGATTTAATAATCAATATTAAAATTTATTTTGTTCTGGGAAGAATAATTGATTGACAAAGCAGAATTGGTTCAATAATTGAATAAGTTTGTATATAAAATAAATATTCATCCTCAAATAAAAAAAAATGAAAAAAATTATTTCTCTGTTATTGTTATCGGGAATTTTTGCAACACAGCTTAGTGCTCAGAAGCATGATGATGATAAATCAAAACGTCCCAGCCCGCCAGCGACTACGACCCAAAAAATTAAAAGCGGCGCCACTATTACCATTTCATACAGCCAGGCTTCTGTAAAAGGAAGAACAATCGGAAAAGATCTAGAACCAATGGATGGAAAAGTTTGGCGTACAGGTGCTAATGAAGCCACTATTTTTGAAACCGATAAAGATTTAACTGTAAACGGTATGGCTTTACCGGCAGGTAAATACGGGCTTTTTACTTTATTCCAAGGTGATAATGTCTCAGTTATTTTTAATAAAACCTGGGATCAATGGGGTGCTTTCAGTTATAAAATGGAGGACGATGCTTTAAGGGTTACGGTAAAAAGTTCAGAAGCAAAACCTGCCGCAGAGAAGCTAAATTTTTCTATTAGTACGAAAGGAGAAGTGACTATGCTTTGGGGTAATAAAAAAGTATCTTTTAAAGTACAATAGTTGTATAAAAAACTTGCGTTCTTAAAACAAATATGGCTCGTAAATTACGAGCCATATTTGTTTTAAGTCGATGCTATCATCTAATCATATCCAGCATTGCCATAGTTTCCACAATCATTTTGCTGTTGTATTCCAGAGCAAGATTTTTATAATTTACGGCATCTACAATCGTTCCGACGAAACACAAACCTGCTGTAAAAAAGTATAAAAATCCCATGCCTATATGTCCAATTAAAAAACGATGTATGCCTGCAACTCCTACAAGTCCCAGCAAACTTAAGATCAGGATCAATTGTCCATCCTTTCTTTTAGAACGATAGATCATACAAAATTGCGCAATCCCATTATCATCTAAATCTTTCGTCCGGGAATTGACGGTTATTAATTCCTCAGGAGTAACATCATATAAATACTTCAAGATTATCGGGTTGATCATTTTCATATTATGTCCGAATTCCATGATTGTTATTTTTAAAATTATGGTGATTAAAATTAAAGACTAATTTAAAGATTCTGAAACTTATAATTGGCAATGCAAAAATTCCCAGAGGATGAGCATTTAAAGAATTCTGGAATTGACCGTGAAATAAGAAGCTGATTGAATGACCAAATCCGCAACCGGGGCAAAACTGAAATCCCATTAAATTAAAAATACAAAATGAAAAATGAGTATCGTCACCTGGATTCATTGTTGCCAAAAGAACTAGAGCTACCACCCAAAACGCCAATTCAAAATATCGTTTAATAAATACTTTCAATTACTAATAGATTATCTACAAGATATCCAAAAGGTTGCAGATACTGACGTAGGGTGTCCGTTTTTTTTCGATTGAGATTGTTAATTGATTTCTATAAAATCCGGTTTCTTTACCAACTGTGTTTTATATTTAAAGATAACATTGGTGGAGAGTTCTATTCTGAAATTATCGTTATAAAAATTCTTCTGTGGAAAATAGAATCCTTTTAATTCTATTGTTCCAAATACAAAACTTTCATTTCTTGTTCTAATGCCCGCGCCCAAAGAATGAAAGACTTTTGTTCGGGATTGATAGGGAGAAAACACGCTGATATTTCCAAACATGAACGGGGCAAATTGAAATGATGCTAATGCCCACGGGCTAAAGAAAACAGATTCAGCTTTTATGGTTGTTCTTAGCGTTCCGCCGATGTAGTTATTGCCAAATTCCGGTAAGCCAAATTTGCTGTTAACAAAAAGAGGCTCATTTAAAACAGAATTTACCTGCTGTGCTGCATCTAAATTCAGAAAGAATCTTTGTTTCCATTTTGTACCAATTGCTTTGAGGTGATCAAAATAATTAATAGCCACGAGGAAGTTAATATCCTCTATCTTTTTCTTATTTAAAAAACCTTCGGCACGCAACGTATAACCGATATAATTTTTCTTTTTATTGAAACGATAACGTTCATAATTGAAACCTAAAAAAGGACGTGACAGCCCATTTTTAGAAGTATGGCCTGTAGTAAAGCTCATTAATAAACCCTCTGGAATATCTTCATTTCTACCAAAACCATAAATATATTGACTCTTATAAAAGTTCTGTCGATAGAAAGTAATCGTTGCGAGCACGGCCGTTAAATCAACAAACTGCCAGTTATATTCTGACGAATATTTGGTTGGGATTTCATTGAATTTATTATTGATAAAACGAAGTCCTACAAGCTTTCTTAGTTTTACTGCTTCGTCTTTTTGTGTAAACTTTTTTGCATTAATGTTATATCCCGTGTAGGCTTCAATGTTATAATACTGGTATTTATAATCCGATCGATAAAGTGAATCCGATACATATTTGTTGGTAGTTGAATGTAAAGAAAAGTCTGCACTATAGGTCCACGCCATATATCGGTTTATTAGTGGTTTTGCCAAATTGAGATAGTAATAGTTCTCCTGTCTTGGACTATTGAATGATCGGAAAAAGCTTTGATATCCCAATGTTCCATCAACAAAACTTCCCCCAATATTTCGTCTTACGTATTCACCTCCGAGTGCTAATTTTCCTTTTCTTTTTGCATCGTACATTGCAAACAAAACCGCCGCATTTCCGCTACCCCCCACATTGTCCTCGCGCATTTCCACTTGTGATCGCTGCAAGCCTAATGACCCAACAGCACCTCCTAAAGAAAATACATCTTTTGTCAAAACAATTATATCGGCAGAGTCTGAGTGAGGGGCAGTAGGAACAATAAAAAATTCAGCATCTCTTACATACGGCAATTGACGTAGGAATCTTTCATTATCTGCCATCAGGTAAGGTTTGATAGATTCATTTTCGTGGAAGAAAAGATTATTTTTTATCACCCGTATTTTACTAAGATGGTGAAGTTCGTTGGCAACTTTCGTGAGAGTCGTAACCAGTTTTTTTGCTGTATCTGTAATGGGAATACCGAAAGGAACTCGCTTAATAATTATATCTCTTATAATAAGGCCTTCATACATTTCATAAGCCTTATCGTTTCTTTCAAGTTCGTTGGCTTTGTCAACTTCGGTCGTATCCTTTCGAAAATTATTAATCATTTTACCAAGAAAAGTAGGTTGATTTTTCCCACCATTAGCATTGCTGGTATCATTTTGCGCCCGAAGAAAAAACGGAAAAAGGCAGGCAGAAGCAGCTAACAAAAAACCGTAATATTTTTTGGGAAACCTCATGAACCAAATAATTATTCAAAATGAAAACTAGTGAGTTGAAAAATGATAATTAATAAAAAGGGTTAGCTTCTCTTATTAATTTCTGTTAGGTTTTTTTATATAACCGGACTATATAAATTGTGTTTTTATTTTTTCTATAAAGTTACTGTCAATCATCTTTTTTGCAATGTTAATCATGTTGCAGAATGCAACAGATCCGGAAATGCCGTGACCAATAATTACTGGTTTATTAACTCCTAAAACAGGAACACCCCCATACATTTCAAAATTAAAAAGATTAAAATATTCGTCTTCTATTTTTCTTTTTTTGATAAGATCATAGAAAGATTCAGCAAATTTCAAAAGTATATTTCCTGTAAATCCATCGCATACATATACGTCCGCTGTATCCGATAATAAATGACGACCTTCAGCATTTCCCACAAAGTTGAGGCGTGGATTTTCTTTCAATAAAGGGTAGGCCGCCTGGCAAAGAAGATTGCCTTTTCCTTCTTCGGCTCCCACATTTATTAATGCAACACGTGGGTTTTTAAAATTTAAAATTTGCTCAGCATACAATGATCCGAGCAATGCAAACTGTAGAATATTTTCTGGTTTGCAATCCGAATTTAACCCCACATCTATTAACAAAGAAGGGTTTCCATTTTCCCTCGGAATGTAGGCGCCGATAGCGGGCCGTGATACGCCATCGATAGCTTTAATACTGTGTAAAGCGCCCACCAGCATGGCTCCTGTGTTTCCGGCACTTATAAAAGCATCCGTTTTTTCGATAGATAATAAATGAAATCCTATCGAAATTGAAGATTGTTTTTTTTCTTTTAGAGCCTTAGTAGGATGTTCATTCATTTCAATGACCTGCTCAGAATGCACGACGGTAATCCGGTCGTTGCTAATTTGGTGTTCTATCAAAAGTGGAGCGAGAAGAACTTCGTTACCAATAAGCGTCAAATGAATATTTTGGTGGCCTTCATCCAAAAATAACTTTACTCCCTTGACCGCTTCTAATGGAGCAAAATCACCTCCCATCATGTCTAATGCTATATTCATGCTTTATATCCGTTGATGTGCAGGAAAAGTACGTTTTATCTTTATGAATACATTCTTTTTTCAAAAAAAAATCCAAAAATAAAGTGGAAATTAAGTTCACTTTATTTTTGGAAAGGCAATAAGTTGGGTAACGTTTTATCTCGCTTGCGAAGGTGCTTTTTCAGAAACGACTTTTCCTTTGTAGAAAAGTTTACCTTCGCTTGTATGGGCACGATGGCGTACATGAGTTTCCCCTGTAGTACCATCAATGCTTAAAGTGGGAGCATCTGCTTTATAATGTGTTCTTCTTTTTGCACTTCTTTGCTGACTGTGTCTGCGCTTTGGATTTGGCATAACCTTATTTTATTTGTATTAATTATTATTTTTTTTTAATTGTTCCAGTCCTTTCTTTAAAGGATTGTTGTTATCTACTGTGTTCGTTTTCATTTTTGTTAGCAGAGCTAAAATTTCCTTATTGCATTGCGGCCCTCCCATTTCTTCTTCACTGCACACGCGCTGATTGGGAATACTCAATATTACAAATTCATAAATCCAATCGGCCAAATGTATATGGCTTTCTGTTCGGGAAATATAAAAAATATCAGGATCTTCCTCATTCTGATTCATCTCCTCCGGATTTTCGACTTGTTTAATAATTAAATTAAACTCATCCCAAAGAGTCAAAACCAAATTGTTTCCACATCGGTCGCAAATAACTTTAACGCTACCATCTATTTCAAATTTCAACATCATGAATGATGTCTTTTTATCAATAGTAACCTTTACTTCTGCCTCGCAATCACTTAGGTCAGTAACATTAAAATCAACAAAGAACTTATCATCCACCTGAAATTCAAATTCGTGGATTCCAGGTTTCAGTCCAACAAAAGCAATATCATATTCACGCCTGTTTCCCATAACACTAAATTAAAGGGCAGCGAAGGTAAGGGTTTACAATTAATTTTAGCAAAAATTGATGCAATAAATAAGATAAAATTACTATCAAATTTTGAGTTTTGATAACTGACTATTGATTTTATATTTCCGTGTGGATTTTTTTTTATCCCATTTAATAAACTAAACCATAAGTTGGATAAGTAATTTTACCTTTATTCAAATACCACCTTTTGAATCTCAGACTGGAATTATTTCTTTTATGAAAACCCTAAATACACGCACGTCCAACTGGATTAAGTGGGCACTTGTTTTATTTTTTGTCATTTTAATAAAATGGGTTTCTCTAAATAAAGAAAGGGTGGAAGTTTATTACACTGAAGGATTTTATCCGATTATCTCAAATATTTTACGGATTCTTTTCGGTTGGATTCCTTTTAGTTTAGGCGATGTACTCTACATTCTTGCCGGATGTTGGCTACTTTATAAATTTTTAAAAAATATTAAATTAATATTTGCGAGAGGCATTAAACGACCAGTTTTTTTTAGCAAACTGGCAAACACTGTTTTAATAATTTTTACGCTTTACATAACTTTTAATATTTTTTGGGGTTTAAATTATAACCGCCAGGGCATTACCTATCAGTTAGGTTTAAGTGATCAATCTTATGATACGTCAGATGTAAGAATAATTGAAAAGTTGCTACTGCAAAAAGTCAATTTTTCAAAAACAACTCTTATGAAATCTCATTCGATGTATCCATCGAAAAAAGATTTATTTAAAAGGGCAGAAGCATCCTACGATGAAGCCAGTAAGAAATATCCATTTTTGAAATCTAAACACCCTTCGGTTAAGTCATCGATGTTCGGTAGGATTGGTAATTATTTAGGATTCACCGGATATTATAATCCTTTTACAGGGGAAGCCCAGGTGAATACATCAGTGCCGGAATTTTTACAACCATATATTACAACTCATGAAATGGGCCACCAGATTGGGTATGCGAAAGAGGATGAAGCAAGCTTTGTCGGCTACCTGGCTTCTGTAAATTCCAACGACACTTTGTTTTGTTACTCTACTTACCTCGATCTTTTCATGTATGCAAATCGTGAGGTTTACTTTTTTGACTCGGTTTCTTCAAAGCAATCCTATAATTTATTAACTGAACCTGTTAAGAAAGATATTGAAGATTGGCAAAAATTTGTGAGGCATCATCAGACGTTTATAGAACCCGGAATTACCTGGATGTATGGCAAGTTTTTAAAGCTAAATGAGCAACCTAAAGGTATGAGGAGTTACAATGCTGTAATTTCTATGCTGATCGCTTACTATAAAAAATACGGCACTATTTAGTAAATATTTTATTGACATAAAAAAAGCACCACAACGTGATGCTCAATTATTTTTATCGGTCTCTTACAGCAATTCGCTTTCGGCCTTCATGAGGTGGCTTTCTACTGCCTCCTCCATCGGCTTCATTCATTCTGACTTGTCGTCCATTATGGTTTTTCCCATCAAGACTCTTAATCATTTTAGAAGCGGCTGATTTATCTACTTCCACCCATGCATTCATATCACGAAGATCAATGCGGCCGAGAACTTCCTTTTTCAAATTACTTTCATCAAGAATAAATTGTAAAAAACTGGCTTTATAAAAACCATCTTTTGTTCCAAGGTTAATGTACAATTTTGTGTAGCCACCATCTCTTTGATAAACTGGCCTTTCTCTTCTTTCACTGCCTACATTAGTATTTTGAACACGTCTGTCACGATCTATTTTTACATTAAGATCGTCAGCATTTTCATAGTATTTTAAAAAGTGGTCAAACTCAAGCGCAGCCACTCTTTTAAGTACATCTTCTTTGCTGATGTCAGCAAATTTTTTGGCAAGATCAGGCATGTAAGTTTCGTAATCTCCACTGGAAATATCCGCGCTGATCAACTTATCCATGAAGTGAAAAAATTGTTTGCGGCAAACATCTTTTCCACTAGGAATATCAAGCCG
>JBDSHT010000223.1:0-26204 GCA_039918315.1 Ginsengibacter sp.
TCTTGTTGAAATGCATGAAAGTCTAAAGGAAATATTTGTAAATTTCAACAATGGATTTACAGAAGAACTTCGTCCTGCTTCGCAGGAATTGCAAAACTACTTTGAAGAACAAAATATCGTTTTGCCGAAAGGTTACCGCACAGAAATAAACCTTGAAGCACTCGAATGGCTGAATGATATTTCAGTGCATTTGGCAAGTGGCTATGTAATCACTATTGATTATGGATATACTGCGTCCGAGTATTATTCTGCTAAGCGAAATCTTGGAACTTTAGCTTGCTATTATCAACACACCGTAACCGGTAATCTATACGAAAACATAGGTAAACAGGACATTACAGCTCATGTAAATTTTTCGGCGTTAGCTATATGGGGTAAAAAATATGGACTCGATTTTACAGGTTATTGTAATCAAAATTATTTTTTACGTTCCCTTGGATTAGCCAGTTTTTTACGAAAGGTAGAGTTAGAAAATGTGGCAGATAAAGGCAAATTGATCCAGATAAATAAATTGCTGTTTGACATGGGAGATAAATTCAAAGTCTTGATTCAGCAAAAAGGAATTGCAACAAAATTGCTCACCGGTATGCAGTTTTCGCAACACAATTTTCTGTAAAAAATGACTGTCGCAATGGTTACTCTGGAAATTTAATTTAGTTTATCGCAAGAGAAATGACCGGGTAGTTTTTCTAACCAATAATTTTTTTATTTATTTTCTAAATGTTCTTCATAAGCAGGCTCCCTTCTGTATTCAAAAAAACCTTCAAGGCTTAAATCTTCATCTACGTCTGGCCAATGCACGCCGAAAGGGCTTATTTCAAAATTATTTCGTTGCTCTAATGTTGCATTTAGCAGACGCGGAAACCACACTATTGGATTTCCAAGTATATGCCCAATGTCAGTTTTGATATAAACATATTCGCTATCAAGCCATACCTTTTCTATTTTCATGATAAATAATTTTATTTGAATTTATTTATTACCCATGTATTTCTTTCCACTTTTTAATAATTTCTTCTTTCCTTTCTTCTATAATAGCTTCGGCAAGTACAAGGTCTTTTGGTTTAATACCACGGCTTTCAATAAGTTTTACATTGTCCACTT
The DNA here is from genome assembly GCA_039918315.1 of Ginsengibacter sp. GTDB lineage: Bacteria > Bacteroidota > Bacteroidia > Chitinophagales > Chitinophagaceae > Ginsengibacter. The sequence goes on from JBDSHT010000223.1 coordinate 1,105, forward strand.
CAAATTTTGCTTCACCATCGCTATTTCTTACATGTATGTGAATAGGCAAGTGCTCGTTCATGTAAAAGAAAAATTTCATTCCAAACATTCTGAATACTTCCGGCATATTTATCTTTTAATCAAATTTAGTCAAATTTTATTATGGCAAGGGGATTGGAATAAGAATTGACAATATAGATTATTGCAAATATTCGTTAATCCCGCGAGTGAAATTTTGTAAGCAAAAGCCTATGGTATCAATGGAAATGCAGACCGATCAACAAGAATTTGATTGCTCACCTTCAAGCAGTTTTCGCAACACAATCTTCAATAAAAAAACCACCACAACAATAATTTTATCGCTGTGGTGGTTTTTAAATATTACTGTTCATCAAATTTTTAGTCGAACGAAAGCTTCCATTGCGGAATATTTCGTAAGGCCTAATTTGGCATACAAATCTGCAGTGTTTGCATTTCTTTCTTCTGCTCTTTGCCAAAATTCCCTGGAGTCACTTCCCTGGAATGGTACACTATCTTTTTGTGATTGATGTATAAAAATTCCGTAACGTTTTTTCCTTACCTGGTCAGGACTCATAGGCACAGCCATTTCTATTTCACTGATATCCCATTCTTCCCAGGCGCCTTTGTAAAGCCAAACGTAACAGTCATTCAACCACTCGTTATCGGGTTCTGCTTTTATTTGATCCAAAGCCGTCAAAACCACGTCAAGGCAGACTTTATGTGTGCCATGAGGATCGGCCAAATCGCCCGCGCAAAAAATCTGTTGAGGTTTTATCTCTCTTAAAAGTTTTACAGTGAGTGCAACATCTTCCGGGCCCATCGGGTTCTTTTCGATGGTACCCGTTTCGTAAAATGGCAGATTCATAAAATGAATCTGTTCATCTTTCAAACCTACATATTTGCATGTCGCACGAGCTTCGCATCTGCGAATGAGTCCTTTGATTTCCCTGATTTCAGGGCTGTCGATTTCGGTTGATTTTTTTGCAATAAGAAAATGTGTTGCCCTATCCAATAAATTTTTGCTGATGGTGTTATCTATTTTAAAAATATCCTCGAAGCCTACTGTGAAATCAAGGAAGCGGGTAACAAATTCATCTGTAACAGCAATGTTTCCGCTGGTTTGATAAGCCACATGCACCTCGTGCCCCTGGTCATGCAATCGCATGAAGGTGCCGCCCATACTGATAATATCATCATCGGGATGCGGGGAGAATATCATTGATTTTTTAGGAAATGGTTCGCTGCGTTCCGGATGATTGGGTATTGTAGAATTTGGTTTTCCACCTGGCCAGCCTGTAATGCTATCGCGAAGCATGTAAAAAACGGTGAGGTTTATTTCATAAGCATCCCCCTTTTCTACCAACAGATCACTCAAACCAAATTCATTGTAATCATGATTGGAAAGACTAAGCACAGGCTTACCTAATTGCATCGCCATATTGATCACTGCGCTCTTTATTATTTGTGGAGTCCATTCACATTCTCCCGTCAACCACGGATTTTTAAATCTTGTTAATTCAGTCGCCGCAAATTGATCCAATACAAAAGTGCAATGATCGTGATGTTGCAAAAGCGATGCGGGAATTTCCTCTGTGGGCTTACCTTCTACGGCTTTTTGAATTACAGGTGCTTTGGTTTTTCCCCACGCCATTAATATGATGGCTTTGGATTTCATAATAGTGCTGATACCCATTGTGATTGCCATTCTTGGCACTTCCGATATATTTCCGAATTCATGTGAGTTGGCAAGACGGGTGGAATTATCCAAAGAGATTAATCTTGTTTTTGAATACACAGATGACCCCGGCTCGTTAAATCCAATATGCCCATTACTTCCTATTCCCAATATTTGCAAATCAATACCACCGGCATCTTCTATCTTCTTTTCATAGTCTGCACAATGCTGTTTGATTTGATCTTTTGGCACCATTCCGTTCGGTAAAAAATAATTATTTGGGTCGATATCTGTTTGTTCAAATAAATATTTGCGCATGAAATAGTGATAGCTGTTCAGCGCATCTGCTTCCATCGGATAATATTGATCGAGGTTAAATGTGATTACATTTTTAAAACTCAAACCTTCTTCGAGGTGCAATCTTACCAACTCCCCATACAAAGATTTTGGTGTGGACCCGGTCGCAAGTCCTATCACTGCATTTTTACCGGCAGCATTTTTTTCTTTAATAAGTTTGGCAATTACCTGGGCTACATAAGCGGATCCATCCTTAGGACTTGAAAATATTTTTACTGGAATCTTTTCTAAAGAATCCGTTAAGTCAATACTTTTTGGCATGGCAAATTTTGATTTGAGAAAAAGTGGTGAAATTCAAAAATACAAAATACTATTTTTTCAAAACTAAAAACCCGATCAAACGATTGCACAAAAAATTTTGATTAACGCAAAGTAATGAGTATTAATAACGAGGTTAGTTTTTTGAGAACTTTTATTGGTTATTAGATTATGTTTTGGGAAGCATAGTATATTATGCCGGAGCGCCGGAAAAATCGATCAGTTCCCGGGTGAAAAATTAAACAACATCATTTAATGTTTTTTCAGTTGCAATGAAATCAACTTCATTTTATATCTAGTTAAATAATTAAATTTTTTCCTTTATAAAAATATCCTCAGCAATACGCCGTGCTTCTATTCCTATCTCCCGCAGCATACCCATTGGGGAAACATAGAAGCCACAAAAATAAAGTCCGTCTTTACCAAAATATGATTGATGGTTTGTCACTTTTTTTAAATCAACTAACCTTTCATCAACGAGGTTTAGAATACTTTCAATCCCGTGTTTATATCCTGTGGCGAATATAATGGCATCAAAATTTTCACTGCGTCCATCTTCGAAAAATACCAGATTATTTTCTATGCGAATAATATCTCCAAAAACTTTTATGCGCCCCTCCTTTATCAGTTTGACAGTACCAATGTCAAGTAAAGGAATTCTGTTCAGTTTTTCAATTTGCTCTTTGGGTCCCAGGTTCGATTTTTTTAAACCCAGCTTTCTGATATCTCCAACGATTAATTTTATCAAAGGAGCATTTATTTTATCAGCCAGCCTTGCCGGCAAAAATGAAGTCAGCTTGCCCATTTCCAAAACGGGAAACCCAAGAATATCTCTTGGGATTATATTCACTGCCGATCGCACGGATAGAGATGGACTAGCACCATTTTCGACAAGGCAAATCGCCTGTTCGCATGCTGAATTTCCGAACCCTACCACTAACACTTTTTGACCGGAGAATTCTTTCCCATTTTTATACGCTGAGCTATGTAATTTTTTCCCTTTGAAAGAATCAAGACCATTCCAGTTTGGTATTTTCGGAATATTATTTAAACCTGTTGCGATGATCACATTTCTTGACTGGTAACATTCATTTGCTGTTCGGGTTTCCCAATGTTCATCTATTTTTTCCACTGACTGAACAGTGCAATTATAAACAGGATCAATTTCAAGTTCCTTTACATATTGATCTAAGTATTCCACTACATCAGTGCGTGAAGGATATTTGGATGGCGTGCTAAATTTTTTGAATGGTAATGCGGATTGATTTTTACTGGTATGCAAATGAAGCCTGTCATAATGGTTGCGCCATTTAATGCCTACTGCTTCTTCTTTTTCCAAAATAATAAACGGAATGCCTTTTTGTTTCAAACACGCTGCGGATGCTAATCCCGCCGCACTGGCGCCAATAATCAGCGTGTTAGTATGAATCATTTATATAACATTTTATAGTTGAGGATACCAGGTTAAAAATAAATTAATTTGGAATAAAAATCGTTCTTGATTTGACGCTTAATTTTTGAATTTTGAATTTAAAAAGATTATCAATTCTTTTGATCGGAATGCAACAGTACCTTTGCGGCAAAGAAAATCCAGAAGCAAATAATGAACTCAAGGCTTTACAATCCCTTCGAAAAATTTAGTTTTACTAATGAAGAATGTTTTTTAACCGGGAAAAAAGTGAACCCCGAGACGGAGATGATTTCCGTTTTTCCTGAATGGATAATGGAAAGGTATTCTCTCAGTGATCAACCTTTTTCAATGTTGGGGGAGAATAAAGTTTTATACTCCCAACTTCAAATTCCGTGTGATTCAAATGTGTTAGAAAATACAATCAATCCTCTCGAAGAAGAAATCAGGAAAGCATTTTTAGAAGGATTTGAATCTGTAAAAAAATTGGATGAAACCCGTTTGTTTCAATGGATGGGAAAATTGGTTTATGGAATTTTGTTTCGTGATATTGCTTACGGAGTTGAGATGCAAAAAGCAAGTGGGAAGGAATTTAAATTGTCTCCTTACCTCGTAAAAAAATTTATGAATTTGCACAACATGTTGCAATCGCTTGTGTTGCCGATGGAGTTTAAAGAAAAAAATCCCTGGAGCATAGCGGTTGTAAAAGTGAAGTATTCAAAAGATATTTTTAATTATAAAGACGAAACCAAAAATCTTAATTTTTCTCTGGCTATGAATGGTTTTGGAATTGTTGCCTGTCTTCAGGACAATGGAGAAAATTTAATTTACCAAAACGATTTATTGAAAAAAATTGGCGATACACCTCTTCACCCCATTCAGTTTGAAGAACTTTGGTGCCGCTTTATGTATTCCAATTATTTATTAGAAGCCAATTCTCAATTTGCATTTGATGATGATGGGAATAAAATAATTGTTCAATCTATTCCGATAAAGGAAGGTGATCAAAATCCTGTTTTCAAAAAATGGGACGAGAAAATGTATGCACAGGTTCTTGCCAATTATTGGAAACCATGGGGATTGGGTATGGCCGACATTTATAATTTTCCGAATTCACCCATTTCGTATTTGCTGGATGAGTATTCCAATCAATTGATCGGACCTGATAGTATTGAGTTGCAGTTTTAGGTTATGAAAAAATCAATTTTTATTTTCTTTCATTTATCCATTTTGCACCCATTCTTCACTAAGTAATGAATACAAAAAAAGATCAAGAAACTCTATATGTAACAACTTAGGTTCTTCTAATAATTAAAGTCGGGCGCCTTCATTTATTTTAAAAGCCACTCTTAATTATTTTTTTATCTCCCTATTATGAACTCGTTTCCTATTGTTTTACAAATCCATTCCACAACCAATTGGTGAACCGGGCGGTAATGGTATCGGATCAAACGGCTTTGCATCTTTGCGGTTATCAATTTTGTCAAGCGTCAATAATAAATATCCTTTTCTTATTGAGTCTGCAATTTTGATTTGTTGGTTGGCCAAATTTTTAATGTCGTCAATTCCTTTTAAGATCGCTGCATTTGCTGCAAAAGAAAGATCTGGATTTAAACTGACTCCCAATAAATAACTAAGTAACATTTGTTCATTTTGCTCAAGTATCAAACCTTCCAATCCTTTTAAACGTGCGGCTTTCCAGGTTTTATCCATTAAGGCCTGAATCATTTCATTTATCCCTAAACCATTATTTTCTGCCTGGTATTGAACCATCCTGTTGAGTCGTTCCGGTACAAACAAAAATGACAATGGCATATCTGCCGCGCTTTCTGCCGCAGCAAGAGGATCAAATGCAAGACCCGTTCTCCTTTTAAAAAGTTCCTTACTATAGTCATAACCATCCGGGCGCGGAGGTATCAATTTGGTGATTCTTTCCGGTAATGCCAACACCTTCGGGTCCATACAATTTATCACTGCATTAAGCGCCTTCATCTGTTGTTGTTTCGTGAGCGACTGTGTTATCAATTGTCCGTCACCCTTTACCGCATACGAATAATTTAATCCTCCAACTTGTTTAACCACGGCTTCCAATTGATAACGATGAAAGAGATAAACCGGAACCAGCACATCTTCAAGCATAGCCATTGGAGTGCCTTTTACAATACTATTTTCTCCAAACTGCTCCAGTGCTTTTTTACGAATTTCCATCACACTATTCAGGCTGGTAATCGGATCTGTACCTACATCCCATAAATGTGCATTGGGATGCAATCCGCCCGGATCACGGGCATCACGATCGGAAATAAAAGTCAATCCTTTATGCGCCGCATCATCAATTATTTTATTCAATAAATTGTCTTCATCGGAACCTGCAGGAAATTCAGTGTAACCATAGGCGATAGTGACCTTATCCCATGCACCTATTTCGTTCGTGTAAGCATCACTGAGATCAATCTTTCCTTCGCTATTTATATGTACATCAGGCGAAGGGTAGTCCATCACGCTAGCCCTGCCTTGTGTGCTGGCAATATAATTATGCATCAATCCGATAGTATGTCCTATTTCATGTGCAGCCAATTGTTTTAAACGTTGGAGCGCCATCTTCATCATTTTGTCATCAGCGGGCTTCCCATTTTCATAAGGAGACAATAAACCCTGGGCAATCAGATAATCCTGTCGCACCCTCAGCGAACCGAGGCTCACATTACCTTTAATGATTTCACCTGTTCTTGGATCAGCGACAGATGCACCATACGACCAACCTCTTGTAGAACGGTGTACCCAGTTGATCATGTTATATCTTATATCCATCGGGTCCGCGTCCTCTGGAAGAATTTTTACCTGGAAAGCATTTATATAACCGATTGCTTCGAAGGCCTGGTTCCACCATTTAGCTCCTTCCAACAGTGCGCTGCGTATCGGTTCAGGAGTACCATTGTCTAAATAATAAACAATAGGTTTTACTGCTTCGCTTCTGGCGGTTTTTGGATCTTTTTTCTGTAAGCGGTGACGTGTAATTACAAATTTATTTATGGGTTCAGATACTGGTGTGCTGTAATCAAAATAGGAGATAGGAATGTAACCCGCGCGAGGATCAAATTTTCTTGTTTGATAATTGTTGTCGGGCAATTGCAAGAAGGAATGATGCATACGAAGCGTCAACGCTCCAGCGTCGGGTGATACGGATGTAACAAATCTTCCCGGCATTGCATCGTTAGTAACAAAAGTGATTGTGGTTTCCAATTCAGAATTCATTGGAAAGTTTTTGGTGCGATCCATGTACATGGCCGACCGGGAAACGTCTATAGAATAATTACCTTGCTTGCTTAACTGGAGCGTCTTCGATATCTGCATCGCATCTCTTAATAAAAATGCGGTGGCATCCACCAATACAGATCCTTTACTCTCAGCCGCTACAGTAAACCCCCACAATGTTGATTGCGCAAAAGACTGCGCCACGGCTCTTTTTTCGGCCACGTTATTTGTCAATGCACGGAAATTATAATTTTCCTGGATCATCAAAATTTTATTCCCGGCTCTGGTAAATTTTACCACCGCAGTTTTTCCCAATGACCCGCGATCGAGTCCAAGGTCATTGGAACCCAAACCTCCGGGCAATGAAATCTGGTACAATATTTCTGAATCCAACTTATTTATTTCAAGGAATATTTTGTCATCATTTTTATCCCAATAGAAATTCATAAATCCCTGGAAGGCCTTTAAATCCTTAGTTTTATCTTCGATACTCGGGAGAGTTTGTGCTTTTAGGAAAACAGGAAAGAACAATAGAAACAGCAGTATTGGTTTCATTCTTTTTATTTATTGAGTTAAAAAAATTGATTGGTACAAAGAGGAATTTCCTTTTTATTTATCCAGTGATTAAATAAAATATCATTTTACTAAAGTAGTTATTTTAGTAACTGACTTTATCAAATTTCTTTTTGAGTTGAAGATTCCTTTACAGACAACGGAAATTTAATTTTATTTTTATTACCTCATTTTTTTGGACAATTGGGCATAAAAATCAACATCTATTATGCAGACTCTTAGAAAGCATTGGTTTGATATTGGCGGAGTTCTCGGAATAGTTTTATTGTTCTTTATTTGGATTAACTCCGCTTCTCTGGCGACCTATAATCTTTTAATGTGGTTGAGTTTAGTCACTTTATTTTTTCACCAGGTGGAAGAATATCGATGGCCCGGCACGTTCCCTTTTATGATCAATAAAGTTTTATTTAAAAGTAATTCGCCGGATGTGTATCCGCTAAATTCTAACACCGCACTAATTATTAATGTTGGTATCGGATGGCTGTTATATTTTTTCGCTGCGCTGTTTGGCACTCATGCTATTTGGCTGGGATTGGCTACTATCTTGGTTTCCATTGGCAATTTTATAGCGCACACTTTTTTATTCAACATCAAAGGCCACACTTTTTACAATGCCGGAATGTTCACAGCTTGTTTGCTATTTGCACCCTGTGCAGTTTATTTTTTTTATGTGACTAATCAGTTTCATCTAATCACCAGTACTGATTACTTAATAGGAATTCCCTTAGGAATTATTTTAAACTTTGTGGGTGTTCTTAAAATGATTGATTGGCTAAAAAATAAAAACTCACGGTATCATTTTCAAGCAAGAAAATTATGGCTGGGCAACAGATGATGGAGATGAAAGGAATAAAATATTTTTTAAAATTCTGAATTCATCTTTAATAAAAAAATCTAAATCTCACTTTTTTCAAAGTCCATTTTCTCAAAATAAAGTTTTATTTCCGGTAGGCAGATCTTCAACCACGCGGTAAAGTTTTCAGGATTTTGGTTGATTTCCTCCTCTAATTTTTTCATAGACAAATATCGCCATGCGTTTACTTCATCGGGATTTAAAACAGGGGTGGAGTCAGATATTCCAAAGTAAACATGATCAAATTCATGCTCAGTGAGACCATTGTCAAATGTGTGATGGTATATAAATTTAAATTGAAAATGAAGATCGCAGATCATTCCCATTTCTTCCATTAAACGCCGGCTAATGGACTCTTCAATCGATTCGCCTTTCAGTGGATGGCTACAGCACGTATTGCTCCACAATCCTGGAGAATGGTATTTTCCATAAGCCCTTTGTTGAAGCAATAGCTCTCCTTTGGAATTAAAAATAAAAACTGAAAAGGCACGGTGTAACAAAGCTTTTTGGTGGGCAGGCCATTTTTCGATGGTTCCTATTTCATTATCCTGTTCATCAACTAATATTAGCAATTCTTCTTTCATGGTAAAAGTTGTTTTTCCAGTGAACTTAGATCTTCCTGTTCGCCAAAGTATTCCACGATCATCGTTCGAAGTGGTATTTCATCTAATTTTTTTAAAGATGCTAAAATAAATTCTTTATCAGGTTTAATATCTGATTTATACCCAAGAAAAAACGGAATATTTGTTTGTACACAATATCTGATAAACCTAAGTTCAACATTATTTTTTTCTGTATTTATTGCATTCTCTAAAATATTTTTTCCTTTATTGAAATAGGACATTTTACTGAAAGGATTAAAAACATATTTGGCCATCATCATGGTAGCGGAACCCTTATAACCACTCAGCAGTGCGTTATTGTTTTCATTAAAAGGTGCCAGTATTTTAATAAGATCTTTGCAAGCTGCTTCACTATTGGCGGCTTTTTTATACATAGGCCGTACCTGCTCCTTCGTCGGAAATATAAATCCCGGCATCGCTAAAAATATGGAAAGGCCAAATAATAATTTCATTCCTGTTTTTCCTTTTACAAAATTTAAAAACTAAGTAATGCAAATAAAACAATTTGTCTTCAAAATAAAGTTTTTCCCGAAATGGTTTAACAGAATCATAGATGGTAACCTGCCGGAATACGTTGGGCTTTCTTTAAATTACTTGTTGAGAAACGTAGCTATATTCTAATTGAATTTAGCCAAATATTTTGGACTTTCATTTGTTCCGTTTGGAACATTTCGTGGGTAGTAACATCGCGTTAGATATTTCATCGTTCCGTTAGGAACGTCTCGTGCAATTGGAATTGCGATTCGATGATAAAATCTGGGAGGATAATTTTTTAATGAGGGGTATGTCAATACTGCAAATTTTATTATCATCACAAAACGTTCCTAACGGAACGAAAATGAATGTGAAATTCCTTTCTACCCATGAGATGTTCCGCTGGAACATAGGTCTATTCAATATTTAACGCCTTGCCTCAATCGATGTATGTGTTTTGTGATTTGAAAAATTAGATAGTCATTCTTCTTTGAAAATATTTTTGACTTTCATTTGTTCCACTGGAACATAGATCTATTCAATGTTTAAAACCTTTCTTCAATCGATCTATGTGTGGAGTAAATGATAGGTGGAGCAAATTATAAAATAAATAATCTTTTTTCCGTTGAAAATATTTTGAGGCTTTCACTTGTTCCGCCAGGAACATTTTATGGGTAGCAACATCGCGTTAGATATTTCATCGTTCCGTTAGGAACGTTTTGTGTAATGGAAATTCCGATTCGATGATAAAATCTGAAAGGATAATTTTTTAATGAGGGGTATGTCAATACTACCAATTTTATTATCATCACAAAACGTTCCTAACGGAACGAAAATGAATGTGAAATTCCCTTCTACCCACGAGATGTTCCGCTGGAACATAGACCAATTCAATGTTTAATGTCTTTCTTCAATTGATATATGTGTTGAGCAAATTAAAATAAATAATTTTTTTCAGTTGACAATATTTTGGGGCTTTCATTTGTTCCGCTAGGAACATTTTATGGGTAGCAACATCGCGTTATATATTTCATCGTTCCGTTAGAAACGTCTTGTGCAATTGAAATTGCGATTCGATGATAAAATCTGAAAGGATAATTTTTTAATGAGGGGTATGTCAATACTGCAAATTTTATTATCATCACAAAACGTTCCTACGGAACGAAAATGAATGTGAAATTACTTTCTGCCTATGAGATGTTCCGCTGGGACATAGGTCTATTCAATATTTAACGCCTTGCCTCAATCGATGTATGTGTTTTGTAATTTCAAAAATTAGATAGCCGTAGTTTTTTTCAGAGAATATTTCGGCGTTTCTTTGTTCTATTAGAAACATTTTCTGGATATGCATATTGAGTAATATAGTCATCGTCAAATCTCCTTCTGTTTATCTTTTTAAATTTTGTAACGAAAGCATTTCCTCTTGGAGTTAAGGAAATGTTTAACGATGTTTCGGCGTTCATTTTGCGAAATATCTACCAGTTCTAAAATATTTTTTTTGACACAAATTATAGTCTAATTTTTAAATAGAAACCTTTTGGAACAACCTGGAAAAAGTGTAAATAAATACATAAGTGAAACCGGATTTTGCAGTCGGCGTGAGGCAGATACTTTCGTTGAAATGGGCCGTGTATTAATAAATGGAAAGGTTGCTAAAAACGGAAACCGGGTGATGGAAAATGACATTGTAAAAGTAGATGGTCAATTACTCAAGAAAAAGACCGAAGCCATTTATTTGATGCTTCATAAACCCAAAGGCGTAACATGCACTACTGATTTAAAAGACAAATCGAACATCATTGATTTTATAAAATTTAAAAGTCGCATATTTCCAATAGGTAGGCTGGATAAGCTTTCTGAAGGATTAATCTTTCTTACAAACGACGGCGATATCGTAAATAAAATATTAAGAGCCGGCAATGGTCATGAAAAGGAATATGTGGTTACGGTCGATAAATCCATCACGCCTGATTTTATAAATAAAATGGCAAACGGGGTAAAAATATTGAACACGATTACCAAAAAATGTTTTGTAAAACAAGAGGGCGAAAAGCAATTTCGGATTATTTTAAAACAAGGACTTAACCGGCAAATTCGTCGAATGTCTGAAGCATTAGGTTATCATGTTACCTCACTCATCCGGGTCAGAATAATGAATGTAACGCTCAAAGGTTTGCCCAAAGGAAAATGGCGTTATTTTTCAGAAGAAGAAATTTCAGAAGTTCACAAATTGATTTCCACCAGCAGCAAAGTGGCGGACGGAGAAGGCATGGGAGAGTAATCTCAAAATGGAATAAATCTTTTTCATTTTGCATAAATCCGAATTCGTGGATTAATGGCTTTGTATTTGTAAAACACTTTTAAAAAGGAATAATGGAATTGCTGAATAAGTACCTTTCAGTACGAAAGTTTACTGAAGATATTTGTAAACCTCTGGAAATCGAAGACTATGTTGTACAACCTATTGTGGAAGTTAGTCCCCCAAAGTGGCATATTGGACACACTACCTGGTTTTTTGAGACTTTTATTTTAAAGCCCTATCTGAAAAATTACACAGAATTTAATCCCTTATATAATTACGTTTTCAATAGCTATTATGAAACGGTGGGAGCGCGTGTTATTAGAACAGATCGTGGAAACCTTAGTCGGCCTACTGTCAACGATGTGTTTCTTTATCGTAAACATGTTGATGAAGCCATGAAGAGTTTATGGCAACAAGGAGTTCCCCGCCCCGTGAACGAATTAATGTTGCTGGGCATTAATCATGAGCAGCAACACCAGGAGTTATTGAGAACAGACATAAAATATATCCTCGGTAATAATCCATTATTTCCGGCTTATGAAGCCAAAGAAAAAAAAGGGGTAGAACGTTTTTATGAGAAGGAAAATAAATTTATAAAAATTGAAAAAGGAATTTATGAAATCGGGTTTAATGGCGATGGATTTTGTTTTGATAATGAATTAAAAAGGCATCCTGTGTACCTGTGTAATTTCTTCATTTCAAAAGAATTGGTGACCAACGTCGAGTACCTGCAATTCATAAATGACGGGGGTTATGAGAATTTTAAATACTGGCATTCTGATGGATGGGAATGGGTAAAATTGAACTCAGCAAAGTCACCTATGTATTGGCACTTGATAGAAGATAAATGGACTTACTATACGCTGAATGGCTTATTGCCATTGAATCTGAATGAGCCTGTCAATCATATAAATTTTTATGAGGCTTCAGCGTTTGCTTCATGGAAGGGACTGAGATTACCTACGGAATTTGAGTGGGAGGTAGCCGCAAATAATTTTGATTGGGGGCTCAGATGGGAGTGGACAGAAAGCGCATATCTGCCTTATCCGGGTTTTACAAAAGCGCCGGGTGCTATTGGAGAATACAATGGAAAATTTATGGTAAATCAAAAGGTGTTGCGTGGAGCTTCGGAACTTACTTCGCCCGGACATAGCAGGATAACGTATCGCAATTTTTTTCAGCCAAATCTTAATTGGCAATATACCGGAATTAGATTAGCCTACTAAAATAAAAGGATGAAGCAATTTTTAAATGATGTTTTAACAGGGCTGCAATCTTTTCCCAAATACCTCAACTCAAAATATTTTTACGATAAACGTGGTGACGAATTATTTCAAAAAATAATGGCGTCTGAGGAGTATTATCCCACTAATTGTGAGATGGAAATTTTTGCTTCACAAAAAGAAGAAATGGCGCGAGTCGTGATCAACCAAATCCGACAGATGGACCTGGTAGAGTTTGGGCCTGGCGATGCTGTAAAATCAATTCATTTGATAAAAGAATTATTTGAAAGAAATGCTTTGCAAACTTATTTCCCAGTTGATATTTCAGCCAACATTATTGAAATTTTGCGAAAAAAAATGACCGTTGAAATTCCTGGTCTAAACATGCGGGGAATGAATGGAGAATATTTTGAAATGCTGGAAAAAATAAAACAAGAATCTGTAAATAATAAACTCGTTCTCTTTCTTGGCGGTAATATTGGAAATTTTGAACAAGATCAGGTTCGATCATTTTGCAAAAAACTACAAGTCAGTTTACTTCCGGGCGACCTGGTCTTAATTGGTTTTGATTTAAAAAAAAATCCACAAAAAATTTTGAATGCTTATAACGATGCAGGTGGCATTACCAGCGAGTTTAATCTTAATCTGTTGACCAGGATCAATAATGAATTGCAGGGTGATTTTGATATCTCGGCATTCGAGCATTATGCCACTTATGATCCGGGCAATGGTGCTTGTAAAAGTTATTTGGTATCATTAAAAGAACAGAACGTACACATCGGAACCAATCCAATTCATTTTGAAAAAGATGAAACTATTTTCATGGAAATATCCCAAAAATATACTTTAAGTCAGATTGATGAAACTGCTGTCGGAAGCGGGTTCGAATCGATCGCTCATTTTTTTGATTCGGAGAAAAATTTTGTCGATGTCCTATGGAGGCGCGTTTAGTTAATGGGTTTCTGATTTGTCGTTACCAAAATTCATTTCTTAAAACTATCATTAATAACATATTGCTTTAGGAATTTTTTTTGATCCTCATTCTTTTTTAAAAGTTGTTCAATTCTTTCTCTCGCATTTCCTGTACCATACACCAGTGAAGCTTTTGATCGGTCAACTTCTTCTAATTTTACCAGGGCAGATTTGATTTTATTATCCACTAAATTTAAAATATCCCGTAAGCTGTCATGAGGACGCAAATTATTGGCAGGCTCATTTCGCCAGTGAATAAATTTATTAAGATGCTGCGTAGCCTCGTTTAAGTCTGCCATAGCCAAATCAAAGTTTGATATCTGTTGTTGCTGGTAAATCATTTCCCGATGACTTTTCAACAATGTATAATTTTCAACAACTCTTTTGTTCGGCATTGTCATTTTTTCAATGCGTGCAATGGCTGATTTTAATTGATTCAGGCTGTCCATTTGCCGGTAGGCAATTATAGAATCCTGGAAATTGAAATAAGGCGTTTTACTGTTTTTGGAAAAATTATTTTTATAAAATTGTTCGTGTTGAATTGGATATTCCAATAATTGCCATAATGGATCAAAGGGCATGTGGGTTCGGATAAAATCTTTTGGTTCTATCATGTAATAGATGGTGTGACTATCATTCTTTTCATCCCATGTGGGATCAAAAAAATACCACACATTAGTGACTTGTACTGCATTCCATGAATGAGCTACATTATCCACTCCGTTGCTCTGTTGGGTGTATCCATTTATCACTTCGGAAACCAGGCCAGACCTGCGACAGATGTCATTGAAAATGGCAGAAAAATTTTCACAAACGCCTTTTCTTCTCTTAAAAGCTACAGTAATTTTTGCATCCGGATCTATTCCTGCATTTATGATTCGGGAGCTGTCTGAATTGTAAGAAATATTATTAATCACCCAATGATAAATCGCCCTCACTTTGTCAACTTCTCCGGTGTACCTCTGATTGATATATTGAGCAATATCCTGCGTGGAGTCGGCTTTTATTTTTAATCGATAGGCCTCTCCCGCAACTTTTTTTTCAGGTGATTTATTTTGTGCAATTGCTATAACACAGGCACAAAAAGATATGCAGGTGAGAAGTGTTTTTAGCATAACATAAAGCTACTAAATTTTAAACCGGCATATCCTCAAAGAGTTGTGAAAGGGTGCATTTCACAATGTCGCATCGCCGCGGTGAAAGTGGGCGGTGAGGACACCGCCCACGGCGGACCGCCCGGGTTGGTGTCCTCCCCAACCCGCAACATTTTGAAATGCACTCTTGTGAAATTAGCAGTGAAATTATTTCTTATCCATATCTTTTTCAGGAACTAAAATTTGTACAGCCTCCGGAATTATTTTTGCTGTGACGTTTTTTATTTTCCCTTTGTATTCGCCATCTACCTGGAAGTGAATATTCTTTTTTGAGGTGATTTCTACAAAAGACGTTTTTATAATTTCCACCTTTTCGGGGTTAAATTTCTTATAACTCCAAAAGAGTTTTATAAACTCAGACAGCGCAATTTTTTTTACAAATACCAATTCAAATTTTCCATCATTAATAATTCCTTTCGGGTTGATAACCGCGCCTGTACCATATTTGCTGGCATTGGCAATCACAATCATATAAGACTTTATAATTTCATCCATGCCATCCGCTTTCACATGCACCTTCATCAGACTTTTGTTTATTAAAGCTTTCAAAAACATTCTTGCATAATTCCACATTCCCCGCAAATCGCTATCCTCGAAATACTTTACAAGTTGTGCATTCATACCCGCGTCGCTTAAATGAAAACAAAATGAATCTTCATTAATACAAATAGCATCGCAGGTTTGTATATTGTCTGCGACAATAATGTCAAGTGCTTCTTTCGGGTCTGTCGGAATTCCCATCTCTTCCGCCATTCCGTTGGCGGACCCTCCTCTCAAAATTCCCAGGGGAATATTTTTTCCCTGTAATATTTTTCCGAGAAGAGAAACAGTACCATCACCACCTACCGAAACGACCCGATCGGCTGAAAATTTTTCAATCCAATATTCAATAGCAGATTCCGGATCTTTATCCAGGAGATAGAATTTTATTTGATGGGGTAGTGGAGCAAAGTAATCACGTATTATAGGTTCCCAGTCAGTTTTGTTTTTACCACCGGAACCGGGGTTCAAAATAAACAATATATTTAGGGAAGAAGATGGCACTATTTTCTATTTAAGGTTAACATGAAAAAACAAGATTCGTCTGATAAAGTAAAGAAGATTTCCTTGTTAAAAAGGATAAAGCATAAAATATATTTTTGGTTCCGGCTCATCGATCGACCGGTAGTTAAAGTATATAATGGATATGGAAATATGAATTCCATTTTAGTGATGGGGCATGTTTTAAAACTGAGTCCTATGCCTCGCAAGACTTACCGAAAAAACTGGGCCACTAATTTTTTTTCAGTTATTCGTTTGTTCATAACAGCTCCGATTCCAAACGCTATTGTCGTGATGAAATGGGGCGATATTGTCATCACTACCCATTCTGAAAAAGATGGTTTCTTTAAATTTGAAATCAAGTCAGAAACCACTGCCGTAGCAGGTTGGCACACGGTTACCGTTGTTTTGAATTCGGAGAATTTGAGTCAGAATGGAGTCTCAGGTTCAGGACAAGTTTTTATTCCATATACTTCTCACCATGCATTTATTTCAGATATCGACGATACTTTTTTAATTTCTCATTCTTCGCGCATTCGTCGTCGCCTTTATGTTTTGTTTACCAAAAACGAAAGGACACGTAAACATTTTGATGGTGTCATTAATCATTACAATGCGTTGGCCGCAGGGCAGGCGCAGAATCAGGACGATGCTTTTTTTTATGTTTCCAGCAGCGAATGGAACCTGTACGATTATATCGCAGAATTTGTACGATTTAATCATTTGCCAAAAGGGATTTTTTTGTTGGGCCAAATGAAACAACTAAAGGATTTTTGGAAGAGTGGACAGAATAATCATGCTACGAAATTTATGCGAATCGTTAGAATCATTGAACAATATCCGGATTTAAAATTTGTGTTGTTGGGCGATGATTCGCAGCAAGATCCGTTTATTTATAATTCTATTGTTTCTCATTTTCCCCATCGAATAATTGCTGTTTACATTCGTAAAGTTCATTCACCCAACTTTAAAAAAGTAAGTGAAGAAATTAGTGCTATTAAAAATATGGGTGTGAAGTGTTGCTATTTTGAACACAGTATTGAAGCGATGGCTCATTCAAAAAAGATTGGTCTTATCGAAAACTCCAACATTCGATTGACATAAAAAAAAGAAGATGCTGAGTCGGTCAGCATCTTCTTTTTTTACTTTAGTTTCTTTTGTAAGAATATTATTTATTTCTTAAAATAATTAGCTCCCCAAAGTTCATATCGTTTGAATATGGTGGGCAATTGCGAAGAAAACTGCTGCCAGTTTTTGGTGCCGACAGGGCTCCAAACCACTTCGCTTAAAGCACTCATTCTTGGGAACATCATGTACTCAAGTTTGGATGGGTTTTTTATATATTCTGTCCAAAGATTTGCCTGCGCACCAAGGATATGTTTTTGTTCTGAGACGGATAATTCTTTAGGCAATGGCTCGTAACCATATACTTTTTCCAAAGGTAAAAAGCCGCCGATCGTAACGCTGTCTTCATTCTTCGTTTGTGAATGATCAAAATAGCAATAGCTGTTTGGTGTCATCATCACATCATGATTTTGTTTTGCGGCAGCAATTCCTCCTTCCTCGCCGCGCCAGCTCATCACTGTTGCATTTGGCGCCAATCCGCCCTCAAGAATCTCATCCCATCCGATAATTTTTCTTCCTTTACTGTTCAGGTATTTTTCAATTCTTTGGATAAAATAACTTTGTAAACCATGCTCATCTTTCAACCGTTTTTCTTTAATTAATTTTTGTGCAAACTCAGATCTTTTCCAAGCAGTTTTTGGAGCCTCATCCCCACCAATATGAATATACTTTGAAGGGAATAAAACCATCACTTCGTCTAAAACATTTTCAAGAAATTTAAAAGTGTATTCAGTCGGAGCAAAAATATCTTCAAAAACTCCCCAGGTTTGTTGCACCTGCTTTCCTGCTTTGCTACCCGCCCATGCTGCATTTGCTGGAATTTTTGTATCCTCATTTGGGAAGCAACTCAATTCAGGATATGCTGCGATGGCTGCAGAAGCGTGTCCTGGCAATTCTATTTCAGGAATAACATTTATGTGCCTGTCCATTGCATATTTCACCACTTCTTTTATTTCTTCCTGTGTATAGAAACCGCCATAGCGTGTGTTATCATTGCCGGTGCCGGGATAACGGCCTATTATGGTTCCGTTTCTATAACTGCCTATTTCAGTGAGTTTTGGGTATCTTTTAATTTCAATTCTCCAACCTTGATCTTCTGTCAGGTGCCAATGAAAATTATTGAATTTGTGGAAAGCCATGTAATCCAAATATTTTTTTATATAGTTAACATCAAAAAAATGTCGTCCAACATCCAAGTGCATTCCACGATATTGGAAGCGTGGATAATCGCTGATTGAAAGTTGTGGAATAGAAGTAGAATGATTGGAGAAATCAGATTTTGAATCAGGCAATAATTGCAAGACAGATTGGATACCATAAAATAGCCCTTCATTTCCTGCACTCGTAATTTCTATTTTGTTAGCCCCCACCTCCAATTGATATCCATCTTTTCTATCCGAAGATTTTTTGTGTTTTAAAACGATCGCATTTTTATCAGCAATCAATTTATTTTTTACAGAAAGTGTGAAACCATATATTTTTTCTAAATAGAAATTAAGCATCTCAGCTTCGTGCATTTCAGTTTTACCTGCAATGATTTGCGTTTGTGAAGAAAAACTAAATTGACCTTCGTGCATTTGCAACGAAACCGGTTGCGGTATTATAGTAACTGTTTGACTCTGAGAAAAAGATTTCAATGAAACCAGCATCAGCGAGAGGATTAGGTATTTTGTCATGTTTGTTTTTTGATAAATAAATAAATAGCTTTTAGGTTAAACATTAAATGTAAAAATACTAATCCTTTCCTAATGAAAGGATTAAAAAGGCTTTGACTTTTTGATTGCCAAACTTAAAAGAAGGATGCATGTCATTGTTTTTTGTTTTTGTAATTTTACAGTACTTTATACTTTACAAGTATCTATCAAAAGCGTTTAAATAATTAAAGAATTACCGATGCCCCATTATCATAAATCAGGAACTATTCCTCATAAAAGACATACTCAATTTCGTAAGCCGGATGGCAATTTATATTCGGAGCAACTATTTTCAACCGAAGGATTTTCTTCAGACTCTTCTCTATTATATCACACACATCCGCCAACCCAAATTATTAAAACAGATGAACCCTTCAGTGTCAAACCTGAAGTTGCAGAAGAAAAAATGTTGAAGCACCGAAGCTTCCAAGGGTTTAATGTAAAGCCGGAGAAAGATTATTTAAAAAGCCGTAAGCCTGTGTTAGTGAATAATGATTGTCATATCTCACTTGCTGCGCCGCAGGAAAGTATGAGCACCTACTTTTTTAAAAATGCGGATGCTGATGAAGTCATTTTTGTACATGAAGGAAAGGGAAAACTGAAGACTCAATATGGCGAAATTATATTTGCGTATGGCGATTATTTAGTGATTCCCCGCGGTTCCATTTATCAATTAGAATTCGACACTAAAGATAACAGGCTGTTGATTGTAGAATCGTTTAGCCCTATCCGTTATCCTAAAAAATACCTGAGCAATTATGGCCAGTTGTTAGAACATTCTCCATTTTGTGAAAGAGATATTAGAGTGCCTGAAAATTTGCAGACTATTGATGAAAAAGGGGATTTTTGTATAATGACAAAAAAGAGTGGAATGATGTATGGCATCCATTATCTCCATCATCCTTTTGATGTAGTAGGGTGGGATGGATGCTGCTATCCGTTCGCTTTTTCTATTCATGATTTTGAACCTATTACAGGTCGTGTTCACCAGCCACCGCCCGTGCACCTTACGTTTGAGGCACATAATTTTGTTATCTGCTCCTTTGTGCCGCGGTTGTATGATTATCATCCACACGCAATACCGGCGCCATATAACCATAGTAATATTGACAGTGATGAAATGCTCTATTATGTAGATGGCGATTTCATGAGCCGCAAACATGTCACAAGAGGAATGATCACGTTACATCCCGGTGGAATTCCACACGGTCCTCATCCGGGAGCTGTTGAAAAGAGTATTGGGATGAAGGAAACTAAAGAGTTGGCAGTGATGGTGGATACCTTCCATCCATTGCAACTGACTACCGCCGCGCTGGAAATAGAAGATGAAAATTATGTTATGAGTTGGGCAGAATAATTTACTATTTATCCAATTGATTTTTTTTCATAAATTGAGAAAAAAAATTTCATTATGATCAAATTCAGTGAGTTAAAAAAAGGAGATTACGTACTGGCCAAAAGTGATGGACAAGCCTGGCAAGGCGAGGTTACCGATTTTAATAATGATGAAAAAGAGATTGCCGTAAACAATGGTGTTCAGGAATTTTGGTTTAAAAGTGAAGATCTTTTGCCAATAGTTTTGGACGAGGCGCAATTGATGAAAATGAAATTCAAAAAAGTGGTGAACGAAGATGGTTCAGTAAAATATATGAAGGACGCCTTTCGCATCTTAACTTTCGGACAGGATAATTTCCAAAAATTTGAAATTTGGTATAGAGATGAGAAACGCCAAATTCTGCAACCGATTTATCTTCACCAGTTACAAAATCATTATCTGGAAATGACCAAAGTGCATTTAACCGATCAGGCACTTTAGTTATTTCAAATTAGCAGAGGTTAAGGTTGTGGCCAAATCTACTTTTTGTACCACCCCCATAAAGTTGATATTTACTTTTGTAGTATTTTCTATGAGTCCAAAATCTTTGGCGTAATAACTATGTATATCAGAGGTGAGTGCACCTGTGGGGAGGCCAATAGATGAAAGGTTTGCTGTAACATGGATAACGTTTGAATAGTTTTTGCTATTTACCATTCGGGTGATTCCTTTCTCTGCGATTGTGGAGGTAACGATTAACGGAATTGTACCGGGAAGGCCGGGGACAGGCACGTTCAGGTTTTGAGACCACGAGACTCCTACCGCTGCATCATCTCTTAAATATTCTCTTTCAAAAATTAAATTCATTCCCGGAATAGAATCGTATTGAAAATAGCTATGGCCTGATAAATATAAATATTGATTTCTGCCATAGCTATAGTTATAAATATGATATTTTCTTGGACCGATTAAGGTATCTCTTGAACTAGAGGTTAATGTATAATCAGATTCTACGGTCGCAGGGCCGGATTTATTTATTTCGTGATAGTTCCAGGTACTGCCTTCAATCGTGTAAATGTAAAAAGTATCGGGAGTTCGGGCAGGATTTTTATCCCCGTTCTTCTTGCAAGAGATCAAAAGAGAGAGGGCAATTATCGAGTAAAGGATTTTGTATTTCATAAAGGATATTTCATTTGAAAGTAAATGTAGAAAAATAATTATTATTTAAAATTGTAAAATTGATCTGGAAAGATGCACTAATCACAATAGCAAACGGTGCTGACTGTTACATATTGTTTTTGAATGCGGATGTCATTTCATAATATTTTTAAATCCTATTTATAAAAGATAGAAATCAAATCGATTTTTTTTCAAAAATTAAATTTTTAAACTTATCTTTGCGATCCCAAAAATTATATGGCGAAACAAGCACTCATTAAACAAGACGGAACAATCCTGGAAGCCTTAGCCAATGCGAATTTCAGGGTCAAACTTGAAAATGGTCATGAAATTTTGGCGACCATCTCAGGTAAGATGCGAATGCATTATATTAGGATTTTGCCAGGTGATAAAGTAGGGGTAGAGATGAGCCCTTACGATCTTTCCAGGGGACGTATAATTTTTAGATATAAATAACAAAGCTTTCACAAGCAAAAAATAAAAAGGTTAAAAAACAAAAGCGATATCATGAAAGTAAGGGCAGCAATTAAAAAAAGAAGCGTTGATTGTAAGATAGTAAGAAGGAAAGGAAGACTATACGTGATCAACAAAAAGAATCCTCGTTTTAAGCAAAGACAAGGGTAAAAGTGCGGGTTGGAAATTTGGTTTTATCCTCATCAAAAGAGAGAAAATCAAAACCCGATAAAACAGAAATATTATTTTAAACATTAAATGACGGGATTACGAAATAATTTAAAGTCGTAATTCTAAAATCAAAAAAAGTAACACATGGCGCGTATTGCCGGTATCGATTTACCAAAGAACAAAAGAGGTGAGATTGGCCTTACCTATATATATGGCATTGGTCCTTCCACTGCTCGTTATATTTTAGAGAAAGCAAGCATCAATTATGATAAGAAGGTGAATGAATGGAATGATGAAGAGCAAACTGCCATCAGGAATATAATTAGTTCTGAGTTTAAAACTGAAGGTGCTTTACGTAGTGAAGTACAAACTAACATCAAACGCCTTTTGGATATTGCATGTTACCGTGGATTGAGGCACCGTAAAGGTTTGCCACTTCGTGGACAGCGCACGCGTACCAATAGTCGTACACGTAAAGGAAAGCGTAAAACCGTTGCCGGTAAGAAAAAGGCACCGAAGAAATAAAATAGCAGTGAGCCATGAGCGTTCAGCTCAAAGCTGATCCACTCATGGCTTCTGGTTTTTAATAAGGCTTATATTTTTTGAATCAAAACCTGATCTCCCAAGCCTGAAGGAGGAATTGATTCAGTCCCGTACTTGCGGGATCATTTATAAAGATTACCTATTAGAATTTTATGGCAAAAGCAACCAACACAAAAGGAAATGCGAAAGCATCCTCAAAGAAAAGAGTAGTTAAAGTAGAACATTACGGAGACGCTCACATCGTAGCAAGTTTCAACAACATCATCATCAGTTTAACTAACAAGCAAGGACAGGTAATATCCTGGTCTTCTGCCGGTAAGATGGGTTTCAGAGGTTCAAAAAAGAACACTCCGTATGCAGCCCAGATGGCCGCAGCAGATGCAGCGAAAGTTGCGTCGGACGCTGGTTTGAAAAAAGTGGATGTGTATGTGAAAGGCCCGGGTTCCGGACGTGAAGGTGCTATCCGTTCTTTATCTCAATCAGGAATTGAGATAGTGCAAATCAAGGATATTACTCCCTTACCACACAATGGTTGTCGTCCTCCCAAAAAGAGAAGAGTATAATCAAAAGCTAATTACTATTAGCTATTTTAATAACCGGGTGCAGCATTAATTTTTGATTTTTAATGATGATGCACCGACACTAAAAAATCAATTAACAATTATGGCTCGTTACACAGGACCAAAAACCAAAATCTCCAGAATCTTCGGAGAGCCTATTACAGGAAATGGAAAATGGTTAACAAAAAACAGCAACCCTCCGGGTATGCACGGAGCAGCACGCAAGCGTAAAAGCCTTGGTGAATATGCTCTTCAACTTCGCGAAAAACAAAAGGCTAAGTACACTTATGGTTTACTGGAAAAACAATTCCGTAACACATTCGTAGAAGCCACCCGCCGCAAAGGCGTTACTGGTGAGCTTTTGATTAAATTACTTGAAGCCCGTTTGGACAATACAGTTTACCGCATGGGTATTGCACCCAGCCGCCAGGCTGCACGTCAGTTAGTTTCGCATAAGCACATTACAGTTAATGGCGATGTTCTTAATATTCCTTCTTATTCTCTAAAACCAGGTGATGAAATTGGGTTGAAAGAAAAGGCGACTCACAATGTTTCTATTGTTAGTAACCTGAAACCAAAAAATCCAAAGTTTAACTGGATCGAGTGGAATGAAACTACTATGAAAGGTACTTTTATAGCATATCCGGAAAGAGAAAGCGTACCGGAGAATATAAAAGAATCACTTATCGTGGAATTGTATAGTAAGTAATTTTTTACCTGGGGTTTGATAGGAATACACAACATTTTAAATCAATTAAACAAAATAAAAAAATGGCCATATTAAATTTTGTAAAGCCAGACAAGATCGTTCTTCAAAAAAGTAATGATTTTGAAGCGCAATTCGAATTCCGTCCGTTAGAGCCGGGTTATGGTGTTACAATTGGTAATGCGCTACGTCGCGTATTGCTTAATTCATTAGAAGGGTATGCAATTGTTGGTATCAGCGTTGCAGGTGCTGATCATGAATTTGCGACAATAAAAGGTATTACAGAAGACGTAACTGAAATGATTCTAAACCTAAAGCAGGTTCGGTTTAAAAAGAAAATCGACCAGGAAGCAGGGACTGAAAAAATAAGTTTGTCTTTAAAAAATAAATCAGAATTCACTGCGGGTATGATTGGAGAAGCATCTCCTTCTTACGAAGTAATGAATCCTGAATTGTTGATTTGCACAATGGATAGTTCTGCAAAACTTGATATCGAAATTACTATTTCTAAAGGTAGAGGATACGTGCCTGCAGAGGAAAGCAAAGAGAGGAATTCTCACTTTGGTTATATTCCTGTAGATGCTATTTACACTCCGATAAAGAATGTAAAATACAAGATCGAAAATACAAGGGTTGAGCAAAGAACTGATTTTGAAAAATTGGTTATGGATGTGATTACCGATGGTACCATTCATCCTGAAGAAGCAGTAAAACAAGCTTCAAGAATTCTGATCCAGCACTTGATGATCATCACTGATGAGAATATCACTTTTGATAATAAAGAAGAGAAGAAAGAAGACCTTGTTGACGAACAAACTTTGCAATTGCGTAAAGTATTGAAAACTCCATTGGAAGATTTAGATCTTTCTGTAAGAGCGTTCAATTGCCTGAAAGCAGCTAAGATTAATTCATTAAGTGAGTTGGTTCAATACGAGCAGGAAGACCTGATGAAATTCAGAAACTTCGGACAGAAATCTTTAAGTGAAATTGAGCAGGTGTTGAATGAAAGAGGTCTTGGTTTTGGAATGGATTTGAGTAAATTAAAATTAGACGACGAGAATTAATTCATTGATTAATTCAGATCAAACCCATTAGTTTTTGCTAATCGGTATATTAAATAATCAATCCTGTAATTCCTGACACGGTACAGGGTTTTAAAAACAAAAGTCATGCGTCACGGAGATAA
>JBDSHT010000224.1:0-7448 GCA_039918315.1 Ginsengibacter sp.
ATGAGTACCTCCCTTTTTGATAAAACGCATATAAATGATCTGCTACAAAGCACCATCTCTAAGAATGTCAAAGAACAAAAATATGAACAATTAAAAATTGAACTAATTTAACGGGACACTAGTGAAAGACAATAAATAAAACATTGGATAATAATGCAATGAAATTCGTTGACGTTTTTTAATTTTTTAGAAAGTATTTTTACCTCTATCTCATGTCGTTAAATTTATTTAGTACACTTCATCACTTTGTTTTTGATCCAAAAAAAACTTTTAAGAAATGCATTGCTCCATTTAGTTTGGTGTTATTGATTTTGCTTTTTTCAACAAATGTTTTTGCGCAAAAAAATAAATTGAGCAAACTTGAATCGCCTATAATTTTTAAAGGGAATGATTCTTTGGCTTACAGAGATCCTGCAGTTCTTTATCACAAAAAAATATTTTATTTATTTTTTACTTTGGTAAAAAGTGAGTTGGACGGCAAAGTATATTCTTACACAGCAATGAGTACCAGTAAGGATTTAAGGAAATGGACTGAAACGAAAATATTGACACCACGTGATCAGCGATTGGATTATTCAAGCCCCGGAAATGTTATCCGTTTCGAAAATGAATGGATTCTTTGTTTACAAACTTATCCGCGACCAGACTATTACATCAAGGACATGCCCAAATTTGGCAGCAACGATGCCCGCCTTTTTATCATGCGAAGCAAGAGCTTAAAATCCTGGAGCATGCCGGAATTAATTAAAGTAAAAGGAAATGATGTTTCGCAAAAAGATATGGGCCGGATGATCGATCCCTATCTTATGGAAGACAAAGATGAAAAAGGGAAGTGGTGGTGTTTTTATAAACAAAATGGTGTGAGCATGAGTTTCACTTACGACTTTAAAACCTGGACTTATTTCGGGCATACCGAATCAGGAGAAAATGTAAGTGTGCTAAAAGACAATGACGAATATATTCTTTTTCATTCTCCAAAGAATGGGATCGCAATTAAGAAATCGAAGGACATGAAAAACTGGAAATCCTTTGGGAATTTGATAACCTTGGGGCAGCAAAATTGGCCCTGGGCCAAAGGGAGAATTTCCGCAGGAACTGTTGTGGACTTGAGAGGGAATCCAAATTTCGGAAACTATATTATGTTCTTCCATGGTTCCGGTCCTCTCACGGAAGAGCAGGGCGACTTTGATAAAAATGCATCCATCGGAATCGCATGGAGTAATGATTTGATAAATTGGAATTGGCCTGAATAATAGTGGTTAGGAATCCCCTATCATCTAATATACTTGTTTAATACTTTTACCTGAATGCTGATCGCTGACCACAAACAGACCTCTATAACCTGAAGGGCTTGTCTTGGCAATTTCTTTGAATAGTTTATTAAAATTAGAAATTGTTTTGAAACCACATTGGTAAGCGATATCTGCAATAGGCGATTCAGTACTCAGCAGCAAACTACAAGCTTTTGATATGCGCACTTCATTCAGGTATTCAACAAAGTGTTTGTTTGTTTTTTGCTTAAACATTCTGCAAAAAGATTGCGGCGTAAGGCCTGCGAGATTGGACACCGTCGCTAGTGAAATATCATTTTTAAAATTTTCCTGTACGTACTTAAATATTTTAGACAACCGATCCGTTTCCGATCGTTCGAGACCGGGCTTGTATCCTTCGCTTGCGATATATCGGATTTCTTTTGAATTAGAGAGCGAATTAAAAATTTCAAAAAGCCCTATTATTTTTTTTAATCCTTTTTGTGTAGCAAGTTTTTTTAATTGAGACGCTACATTATCTCTTGTTTTGCCTGTAATCTGAATGCCTCTTTCTGCCATTTTAAAAAAGTCTCTGATCACACCGGCTTCCTCCATATTATAAAACAAAGGGCCCAAAACATCTGCATTAAAATAAAGCACAACTGAACTTGCACGAAACCCCGGCGTTTCCTGATAATAGGCTTCATCACTCAACCATACATGCGGAAGATTTCTGCCTACAAATACCATATCGCCATCTTCGAAGGATTCTATTTTATCACCAATGATTCTTTTTCCGGTGCTTTTTTTTACGTACACTAATTCCAATTCAGGATGAAAATGAAAGGGCGCTTTAAAAAAAGGTTCATCTCTTTCTTGTAAAGAAATATGAGTATTTAAACCCAGAGCAATTTCTGTCTGTAAAATTTTCATCAGGCAATAATTATGTTTAAATACGGAAGGTTCAAATGTAGCTTTTTTTAATGGTTTCAGTAAACAAGCTATGTACGGTTTTGTAAATATTTATTGCTTGTTAATAATAAAGTAAAGAAAGGTAATTTACAGAATTGGGATCGTTAGATTTTTAAATACTTTGTGCACCACCGCAATTAAAAAAACTACATGACATTACCATCGAACCAGCAAAATTTAAATAGTTCCAATTCCAAAAAATATCTGTTCCCATTTATTTTGGTGACAAGTTTGTTTTTCTTTTGGGGCTTTGTTCACAATCTGGATCCTATCCTGATACCACATTTGAGAAGAGGATTTCGACTTTCTACTTTGCAGGCTTCGCTGGTAGATTCTGCAGTTTTTATCGCTTATTTTTTGATGGCAATTCCTGCGGGTTTATTATTGAAAAAGTATGGATATAAAATAGGAATTATTGTAGGCTTGATATTATTCGCCATTGGATGTTTTCTATTTGTGCCCGCAGCAAATTATATGCAGTATGCTTTTTTTCTGGGAGCGCTGTTTGTTGTAGCCTGCGGCCTTACGATTTTGGAAACCGCAGCTAACCCTTATGCAAGTTTGCTTGGGCCTTCAGAGACTTCTACGCAACGTTTAAATTTCGCGCAATCATTTAATGGCCTGGCGGCCTTTATTGCACCTATTGTTGGCGGCACTTTTATCTTGTCTGAAAAGCCATTAAGCGATGATGCATTTTCCGCATTGTCTGCCACAGCACAGGCTACATATTTGCAATCGGAAACATCTACTGTAAAACTCCCATACATCATTCTCGGATGCGTCATTTTACTTGTAGCAACAATTTTTATTTTCACCAAACTACCTGAAATTAAAGATTCAGATAAAGGAGCAAAGAAAGGATTCCTTCATGCATTCACGCATAAACATTTAAAATGGGCTGTAGTAGCACAATTCTTTTATGTGGGTGCGCAGGTTTGTGTGTTGAGTTTCCTTGTATTATTTGCAACCAAAGCAGCAGGGATCACAGAAAAAGAAGCAGCATATTATTCCGGAGTTGCAGGCCTGACCTTCATGTTAGGAAGGTTTGTTGGAACGTTTTTTATGAAGTATATAGCTCCGCCGAAATTGTTGTCTATTTATTCATTGCTTTGCATTCTGCTAACTTTAGTAGCCATTTTTGGAAGCGGAATTATCACGCTTTACGCGGTTATTGGTGTAGCTTTTTTCATGTCAATAATGTTCCCTACCATCTTTGCTTTAGGAATAAAAGATTTAGGTGCCGATACAAAGTCGGCCTCAAGTTTGATCATTATGTCAATTGTTGGTGGAGCCATTCTGCCACCGGTTTTAGGCTATATAACTGATGTTACAAACAATATCCAATATGGGTATAGTGTTCCATTGGGTTGCTTTTTAGTAACAGGTTGGTATGGTTGGAAAGGTTATAAAACAAATTAAAATTCAGATGAGTAGTATTATTAAATTAAATGAAAAGGATAATGTCATCACGGCTCTTGTGAATTTGCCGAAGGGCGAACAAGTGCAATGGAACGGCGATGTTTTTACCATTAATGAAAACATTCCTCAAAAACATAAATTCTTCGCAAAGGATTTTATTGAAGGAGAAGAAGTGTATATGTATGGAGTGCTCGTTGGTAAAACACAAATGCCCGTAGAAGCAGGTACCTTGATGACAGTTGACAATGTAAAACATGCTTCGCAGCAGTATCACTATCGGAATGCCCATTACCAATGGACTCCGCCTGATGTTTCAAAATTTATCAACAGAACATTCCGTGGTTATAAGCGTGGCGATGGTAAATCCGGAACTGCAAATTATTGGCTATTTATTCCAACTGTATTTTGTGAAAACAGGAACATGGATGTAATAAAAGAAGCGTTACACCAGGAGCTTGGATATGCAGTTACTGCAAAATATAAATCCTATACACGAAAACTGGTAGATGCTTTAAAAGAAGGCACTGACACAGCAAATTTTAATGTGGCGCTTGCTTCTACTCCACAACAACAGCGCTTGTTTAAAAACATAGACGGACTAAAATTTTTAAATCATACGGGTGGATGCGGAGGCACAAAGCAGGATTCAAATACTTTAGGTAAGTTATTGGCTGCATACGCTGATCATCCAAATGTGGGTGGCGTTACCATATTAAGTTTGGGTTGCCAGCACCTTCAGGTAAATCAACTTCGGGAGGCGATTATGACACACAATCCCCAATTCAGTAAACCTTTATTCATTTTCGAACAGCAGCAAATGCAAAGTGAAGAAGAGTTGGTTGCACTGGCTATACGGGATACCTTCAATGGGTTGGTGGAATTAAATAAAATGGAAAGAGAAGAAATTCCATTAAGTGAACTATGTATCGGCGTGAAATGTGGTGGTAGCGATGGTTTTAGCGGGATATCTGCAAACCCGGCTATTGGATACACTGCAGATTTACTGGTAGCTCTCGGGGGGAAAGTTTTGCTGGCTGAATTCCCTGAATTGTGTGGAGTAGAGCAAAATATAATAGACCGTTGCACTTCAGAAGCATCAGCCAAAAAGTTTATACACCTCATGCGAACTTATGATGCACAGGCACATGCAGTCGGTTCTGGATTTTACATGAATCCATCTCCCGGAAATGTAAAAGATGGATTAATAACCGATGCAATTAAATCTGCTGGAGCAGCAAAAAAAGGCGGAACTTCTCCAGTAGCTGATGTGTTGGATTATACCGAACCGGCTACTAAACCAGGTTTGAGCCTGGTGTGTACTCCGGGAAATGATGTGGAAGCTACGACAGGAAAAGCGGCAGCAGGAGCCACATTGATTCTGTTTACAACAGGATTGGGAACACCCACAGGAAACCCTGTTTGTCCTACCATTAAACTTGCCACCAATTCAAGTTTAGCCAAGCGAATGAGCGACATCATCGATATCGACTGCGGTCCAATTATCAAAGGAGAAAAATCGATTGAACAAATGGGTGAAGAGATTTTGGAATATTGTATAAAGGCCGCCAGCGGCGAAATAATACCCAAAGCTGTACGGTTGAATCAGGATGATTTTATTCCATGGAAACGAGGAGTTTCTTTGTAGAATACATTGGATTAAAAAGTAAAATATAAACTTTCAATTATCATAAAAAATGTTTTCACTACAAAATAAAAAAGCAATTATTACCGGTGGCGGAAATGGAATTGGCGGAGCAATGGCTGTGCTGTTTGCGAAGCAGGGAGCGGAGGTACATATTCTAGAACTTTCTGAAGAAAGTGCTAAACCTGCTTTAGATGAAATCCATTTTAATGGGAATAATGCCACGGTGTATGCGTGTAACGTTGCTAATCAAAATGAAGTTGATACGGTATTTGAAAAAATTGGTGCCATAAATATCCTGGTAAATAATGCCGGCATAGCACATATTGGTAAAGCAGATACGACCAGCGAATCTGACTTTGAAAGAGTGATGAATGTAAACGTGAAGGGCGTGTATAATTGTATTCATGCAGGAATTCCTCTATTGCGAAAATCGGGTGGAGGAGTGATAATAAACATGGCATCTATTGCAGCGTGGGTTGGGCTGCCGGATCGGTTTGTTTATTCCACAGCAAAAGGTGCCGTGATGGCAATGACGATGAGTGTGGCGAAAGATTATATCGGTGAAAATATTCGATGTAATTCCATTTCACCGGCGCGCGTGCACACTCCATTTGTTGATGGGTTTATCAATAAAAATTATCCCGGTACAGAAAAAGAAATGTTTGAAAAACTTTCGAAAACACAACCAATAGGTCGTATGGCTGAGCCGGTAGAAATAGCTTCACTTGCTCTTTATTTATGCAGTGACGAAGCTTCTTTTATTACTGGTTGCGATTATCCGATTGATGGTGGATTTATAAAATTGAATAATTAAAAATGAGTTGGAAATTTAATGCCAGTTACCCTTCGATAGAAGACCTGCAAAAAAAAGCCGCAAAAAAAATACCCCGATTTGCATTGGAATATTTGGATGGTGGTTGCAATGAAGATGTAAATCTTCATAAAAATACAAATGATATTAGGGATATTGAATTGACTCCTTATTACCTCAGACCCTACAAAAATATTGATCTAAGGACTGAAATGTTTGGTCATGTTTATGATGCTCCATTTGGCATTGCGCCTGTTGGATTGCAAGGACTAATGTGGCCTAATGCTCCGGAAATTTTAGCAAAGGCGGCACACCAGCACAACATACCATTTGTTCTAAGTACTGTTACAACTTCGTCCATTGAAACGATAAGTGAATTGACTGAAGGCAAGGCCTGGTTTCAATTGTATCATCCTGCAGAAGATAGTTTGAGAGATGATTTAATAAAAAGAATAACGGCAGCAAACTATCCGGTGTTGGTTTTATTGTGTGATGTGCCGTCGTTTGGTTATCGTCCAAGAGATATCAGAAATGGATTGGCAATGCCGCCAAGGATGACTTTGAAAAACATTTTTCAGATAATGGGAAAGCCGCATTGGGCTTTGCAAACATTGATACATGGACAACCGGAGTTTGCAAATTTAAAACCATACATGCCCAAGGATTTGAACATGAAACAATTAGGATTGTTCATGAACAAAACTTTTTCCGGCAGGCTCAACAAAGAAAAAATTGCTCCGCTCAGGGATATGTTTAAAGGCAAGATTGTGTTGAAAGGAGTTGCCAGCGAAGAAGATGCAGAGATGGCTATGCAATTGGGATTAGATGGAATTATTGTTTCCAATCATGGGGGCAGACAGTTAGATGCCGGGCAATCATCAATTTCAGCGCTTAAAAATATAAAGGAGAATTACTCAGGAAAAATTCGTATCATGATGGATAGTGGAATACGCTCTGGCCCTGATGTGGCGCGGGCTATGGCGAGTGGTGCAGAATTTACTTTTTTAGGCAGGTCTTTTATGTATGGAGTTTCCGCGCTTGGCGCAAAAGGTGGTGACCACACAATTGCTATTTTAAAAACACAGGTTCAGCAGGTGATGGAACAATTATGTTGTGAAAAGACAAATCATTTTTCCAGGCATCTGGTACCTGAAATCAAAAATTCTTAAAAAAAAATAAAATGAAACTAATTCGATTTGGCGAAGCCGGAAAAGAAAAGCCCGGAATAATTTTAAATGAAAAATGGTTTGACGTATCAGCGTTAGTAAAAGATTATGATGAAACCTTTTTCGAAAACGACGGACTCAATCAATTGAAAAAATGGTTGGCAGGTAATCCTGAAATGCCTGAA
>JBDSHT010000225.1:0-7313 GCA_039918315.1 Ginsengibacter sp.
AGTTTATAGAGATACAAACCATTGCTTCTTACCCTACCGGATTTAATGGCGTTTTAGATGGTGCCGAAATTTTAGTATCGTCGGATGGCAAATTTTTATACACTTCGCAACGCGGTGATCAAAATGCAATAACCATTTTTTCGATAGATAAAGAAAGTGGCAAGTTGTCCAAAATTGGTTACCAACCTACGACTGGTAAAGGTCCCAGAAATTTCACAATTGATCCAACGGGTAATTATTTATTGGTTGCTCATCAGAACTCTGACAATATAATTATTTTCAAAAGAGACAAGGAAACAGGTCTTTTAGAACTTACTTCTAATCAAATAAAAGTTCCTAAACCTGTGTGCCTTCAAATGGTACCGGTAAAATAGCAGCTTTGATTTTGCATGTAATACACATAAAAAAACCTCCGCTTTTTGAGCAGAAGTTTTTTAAGATTTAATCCTGGGGTAACAGTTTTTCAGGCTTAAACTTGTGAGCACTAGGCCCGTCTTTCATAGGAGCAATATTTTTAAATTCCAGGTGTAGCATACAATCAAAAACAGCGTGGCTATTTTAGATTTGTTTGGTGTTAGTATTTCAATTCATTAATTGAGGTATTCATCAACTAACTTCTTTCACAAAAATAGAGAGGGATAAAGATTGGTACAAGTGGAAGAGTGCTCTGTTTTTTTTACATTATAATTACTGTTCTCTATAGTAAATAACCGTTATGCAAAAAGTAAAAGCACTTTCTGAGAATGTAAATGGATAATTTTTATTTTACACTTTTTTATCTTTGCCAAATGGAAACTGTTCACCTACTTATTTCAGGAAAAGTGCAGGGTGTTTTTTATAGAGCCACAGCAAAAAAGATGGCCGAAGGACTCAGGATAAATGGCTGGATCAAAAACATTCCCAATAAAAAAGTAGAAGCTATTATTTCTGGTGAACCTTCGCAGGTAAATGAATTTATTAAATGGTGTAAGAAAGGACCAGCAGGCGCGGATGTGAAAGATGTTACAATTACTGCGCTAGCTGAAACGGATTTTTTTGATTTCAAAATAATCAGGTAATTATTAGGTTTAGCAACTTTTTTAAAAAGTTAAAAACTTCGCGAATAGATTAGTTGTTACATTTTTCTCTACCATGCTCAAAACCAATATTCATCGCGCTCACAGCGTGTCAAAAGTATATTCATAAATCGATTTTATAATTCAAACGTTAATTTTTATTATATAAATTTAGTCAATTGTATCAGCGGTTTCATGCATTGAAATCCTCTTAATATTTTTACCTGAATACGGCTCTTATAGAACGGTCAGTCGTTTTAAAAACCCCATTCAATTCTATATTTTCTTATTCTTTTTTAATTCTTTTCATGAAACATATTTTACTACTTTTTTTTACGACGCTTTATTTGGGTAATGCTTATTCACAAATTGAAAAGGAGCCATTGCCTACGGATGAGCGCCAACTTTTAAAACTGAATGTGGGAAACCAGGTATTTGGAAAAGTGTTGGACGTGCAAACCAATAAAGCTTTGGGTGCAGCTTCCGTGCAACTTTGGGTGCAACCAAATAGTGAACAGGGTAGCGGTGGAAATGATTCGTTAATGGCTGCGATGCTTGCAAAACCTAATGGCGATTTTGCATTTGAAAATATTCCGGCGGGATCAAAATTAAAAATTGTTGTTTCCTCTGTAGGATATTCGGCGTATGAAAAGACCTTCTCTTTTTCAGGAACAAATGATAATAAAACTTCCGGTAGTCAGATGGATCTGGGTAATATTATTATGGCGCGCGAGGCGCAAAAATTGGAAGGTATTACTATCGTAACAGAAAGGCCTGCTTTTAAAATGGGAATCGATAAAAAGATTTTCGATGTGGGTAAAAGCCTTACTTCTAAAGGAGGTACAGCGGTCGATGTTATGAAAAGTATTCCCACGGTTTCTGTAGATGTGGATGGAAATGTAGAACTAAGGAATGCATCACCAACTATTTTTATTGATGGCCGGCCTACTATTTTAACGCTCGACCAAATTGCTTCTGATGATATTGAAAGAGTAGAATTAATAACCAACCCTTCTGCTAAATATGATGCTTCAAGCGGAGCCGGAATTATTAATATTATTCTAAAGAAAAATAAAAGGAACGGGCTTAATGGCCTCGTGTCTGTGTCTGGAGGCTTGCCACAGATGTTTCGTTCTAATGCAAACTTAAATTTGAGGCAAGGCAAATTTAATTTTTTCGTCAGCGGTAATTACAGCACTTCGGAAAATGATTCCAAGGGAACCAGTGACAGAGAAAATAAACAGAATGGAAATACGATTAGTTTCTTTAATCAAAACTCCACGAATACGCGCGGCAGGGAATTTTCTTCAGTTCGTTTTGGTGTGGATTATTTTATTGACAATCGCAATACACTCACTTTGTCGCAGAGCATTACCAACGGTGATTTTAAAAATACTGAAAAGCAAAATCAGGATTATCTGGATAATCAAAAGACTTTGGAGAGATATGGAGAAAGAACTTCTAACGGCAGTTTTCATTTTAAAAGAAACAGTTCACAACTTTACTTCACACATAAATTTCCTGAGCAGGATAAAGAATTAAGTGCGAGTGTGAATTTGAATTATGGCGATGTAACAGATAACTCAAATATTGTAAATACTTTTTATTTTCCGGATGGTTCGTTATATGATGTCCCCAATGTAGTGCGTAACGGCGGCGCTAATAACAATAATCAATTGACCGCAAAAATTGACTTTGTTAGCCCGCTTGGCGAGAACAGAAAAATCGAAACTGGTGTTCGTAGCTACATCAATAATTATGAAAGTTATTTTAATTCTTTTTCTGTAAATAATAATACAGAAACCAAATTGCCATTAAGTAATAATTATAAATACCAGGAGCAGGTTCATGCCGCATATATCACGTACACCGGGCTTTTAGGAAGTATCGGTTACCAGGCGGGTCTGAGAGGTGAATATTCAAAATTTACCGGGACACTAATTGATAGTGCCAAAAACTTTGGATATGAATATCCAACGGCAATCGATAATATTTGGGATGCCTTGTTTCCAAGTCTATATCTTTCTAAAAAAATTAATGAAAGTACAGAGGTTCAACTAAATTATTCGAGGAGGGTAAGGCGCCCGGACTTTTGGCAATTGAATCCATTTATTGATATCAATGATCCATTAAATATTCAACAAGGGAATCCGGAACTAAAGCCTGAATTCAGAAATTCTTATGAATTTAATTATAGCAAAGACTTTAAAAATCGGAGCAATTTCATGGCTTCCATTTATTACCGGAGTAATAAAGGAGATATTACCAGGTACAGCGATACCTTGACTGCGCAGCAATATGAGCAACTGAATAATGCTGCAGTGGATCCAAATGCAATTCTAAATACTTACATCAATTCGGAGAGTGTAAACCGCATTGGGCTTGAATTGACGCTTCAACAAAAGTTTACTTCTAACTTTGATATTACCCCTTCTTTAAGTTTTGATTACCGAAAAGTGAAAGCAGATGTAAAGGGAGTAAACTTAAGTAACGAGGGGTTCAATTGGGAAATAGACGTGACGGCTAATTATAAAATTGAATCAAAAAATGAAAGTTCTTTTTTCAACAAAATGAGTTTTCAGTTGAATGGAAATTACGAATCACCAAGGGTGCTTCCGCAGGGTAAGATGTTGCGCAGATTCGGTTCTGATTTTGCTGTCAGCAAAGATGTTTTCGCAAAGAACAGGGGAACTTTTACATTCAGTGTTAATGATATTTTCGATAGTCAACGATATGGTGTTATTTATGATACTCCGAATTTTTATCAGGAAACATATCGCCGCAGAAGTGTAAGAAGTTTCCGGCTTACATTCTCTTACAAATTTGGTAATAGTGATTTTTCACTTTTTAAAAAGAAGAATGGAGGAGACGATCATGAGGGGGGAAGGGAAGGTTAAGTCGAAAAATTAAATTTGTCGCGCTCGTAAAATGGTTCGCGTTTTGAGTAAAATAAAATATAAAAAAAGCCCGATACAATTTGATGTACCGGGCTTTTTCTTTAATCGTTTCTAATTATAATTGTAAAGCGTTATTCATATTTCTTACTGCATCGGCACTCTTGCTAAACGCCGCCTGCTCCTCTTCATTCAGTTTGAAATCAATGATTTTTTCCCAACCATTTTTCCCAATCACAACTGGAACACCCATGCAAATATCTGTTTGTCCATATTCACCATCGAGCATTACACAACAAGGCATCAATCTTTTTTCGTCACGCACAATAGCTTCCACTAAAGCGGCTCCTGCTGCACCCGGTGCATACCATGCGCTTGTGCCTAATAATTTGGTAAGAGTAGCTCCACCAACCATGGTATCTGCCGCTACTTGTTGTAATGTGGCTTCGTCCAATACATTTGAAACCGGTGTGCCATTATAAGTTGCCAAACGGGTTAATGGAATCATTGTAGTGTCTCCATGTCCGCCAATTACCACAGCTTGCAAATCTTGTGTTGAACAATTCATTGCCTGTGAAAGAAAATATTTAAAACGGCTGCTGTCCAATAAACCGCCCATACCGATGATTTGATTTTTTGGAACACCCGTAGATTTCAATGCGAGGTAAGTCATAGTATCCATAGGATTACTGATTACACAAATGATGGCATTTGGCGACTCTTCCAGAATTTTTACAGTCACATCTTTTACTATTCCCGCGTTAATTCCAATCAATTCTTCACGCGTCATTCCTGGCTTACGAGGTATGCCGGAAGTGATTACCACCACGTGGCTTCCTGCTGTCTTTTTGTAATCATTGGAGCTTCCAATAATTTTTGTGTCGCTTCCTAAAAGGGCTGCGCTTTGTGCAAAATCCATTGCCTTTCCTTCGGTAATTCCTTCTTTAATATCCAGCATTACCAGTTCTTCACAAAGTTCTTTCCGGGCAATATTGTCGGCACATGTGGCACCAACGGCCCCTGCGCCTACTACGGTTACTTTCATTGTTTACTTTATTTAATTAAAAAATTATTTGTTTGTCAAAGGTATTAAATAAAGAGTACGGATATAGGAGTAAAAATTCAGAACGCTTCAGAATTTGTACCAATAGCTGAATACAACAGGTAAAAAATTACGATAAAGATTATTGTAGAAAATCAGGCTGGACCATTTTGAAACGCAGGTAATGTTGAAAACATTTGGCCCATGAATGATTAAAACTATGGTTGGTAAAAAATGAAATTTAAAGCTCCTTTACAATGTCATCGATTTTTACATCTCCCTCAAAAGCCTTCTTGAAATTCCCGTTTTTATCATACACAAAAATGGATGGGAAATTTCTCACTGAAAAAAATACAGGCAAAAAGTATTTTGTATCCCGGGCCATTAGTAATTGCGGATAGTTTGCAATTTTATATTGTTTATAAAACTGAATCATCGCCTCGTAAGGAAAATGAGTGACCATCAGAATTTGTGTGTTTTTGAATTTTTTAATATTCTTTATAATTGCTGCTGTCTCCATTTGACAGTGACCACAATCAGGACTGAAAATAAAAAAGATGGTAGATTTTTTCTTGGCTAAATCATCTCTGGTAAAGGCAGTGCTGTCAGGAGCCTGAAACACGGTAAACTGTGGTACAGTAGGAAAACGCAGGTACACCGGCTTGTCGGCTTCGGTGGTGGCCTGTGCTAAAACGAAATTTACAGAAAGAATTGAAACTAGTAGAATTATAAATTTTCTCACGTTATAAAGTTTGGTTGCTAAGCTACGCTTTCAACATAATAAGAAAAAGGATTCATTTTTTTTTAACAAGGAAATAAATGTTGCTCATATTTTCAAGTACAAATAATTGAATTATCATCTCAACAATTAAACAATTAAATTATCTTTGTCCCCTTAAAAAAAATTTATTTATGGCTTCTACCTCAGATATCAGAACCGGTTTAATTTTAAAAATTGACGGCAATCTGTACACTGTTATTGAGTTTGGACAAAACAAGACCGCGCGTGCTGCTGCTAAAGTATGGGCCAAAATGAAAGGCGTTGATAACGGCCGTACCATTGAGCAAACCTGGAACAGCGGTGAGACAATTCACCCGGTGCGGGTTGAGAAAAGACCTTATCAATTTTTGTTTAAAGATGATACCGGTTTCACATTTATGGATACCGAAACCTACGAGCAAATTTCTGTAGCTCCTGAAATGGTAGATGCACCTCAATTCTTAAAAGATGGCCAGGAAGTTTCTGTATTAATTAATACGGAAACGGATTTACCAATGGGTGTAGAACTTCCCGATAAAATTGTAATGCGCGTAACTTATAGCGAGCCTGGAGTAAAAGGAGACACTGCTACACGGACTTTAAAACCGGCTACTGTAGAAACCGGTGCTACTGTGAATGTTCCTTTGTTTGTAAATGAAGGAGAGTTAATCAGGATCAACGCCAAGACAGGCGAATATGTTGAAAGAGTAAAAGAATAATCAACCAGCCAGGGAGTATTTCCTGGTATCTATTTCTTAATACTTCATTATCTTAGCTATCGTTTCTTACACCAACTTAACCCACCAGCATGGACATCAAACAAATTCAGGAACTAATAAAGATTATCAACAAAAGCAATATTGGCGAGCTTAGTATTGAGCAGGAAAATTTCAAAATTACTATCAAGCAAAAAAAAGAAGCTTCCCAGCATTTTAATTCTCCAGCGGTTTCTTATGGTCCACCACAGGTTCAAAACGCGCTGCCCACATCTCAGCAGGCTGCCACTCCAGGTTCTGCTTCAGAAAAAACGGCAGATGCAAAAGAAGATAATTACATCACTATTAAAAGCCCGATGATTGGAACTTTCTACCGCCAGGCAGGACCAAATAAGCCTTTGTTCGCCAGCGTAGGGGACGAAGTAGAACCAGGGAAAGTCGTTTGCATTATTGAGGCAATGAAACTTTTTAATGAAATAGAAAGTGAAGTGTCAGGAAAAATTGTAAAAATATTAGTGGAAGATGCTTCTCCGGTTGAGTTTGATCAACCTTTATTTTTAGTGGAACCTTAATTTCACATCCGGCAAGTATCGGATCTTTCATCTTTCAAACTTTATACGTTGTTTAAAAAAATACTTATTGCCAATCGCGGCGAAATCGCTCTGAGAATTATAAGAACCTGCAAGGAAATGGGTATCAAAACTGTTGCGGTTTATTCAACTGCCGATAAAGATAGTCTTCATGTAAAATTTGCTGATGAAGCAGTTTGTATCGGAAAGCCTCCGAGCATTGATAGTTATCTGAACATGCCTCATATTATGGCTGCGGTAGAAATTACCAATGCGG
>JBDSHT010000226.1:0-5493 GCA_039918315.1 Ginsengibacter sp.
TCTCAAGATTGATATAAATAGGATGTAACGCAAAAGCAGAAATAGCTGCGTAAGGGTAAGAGTCCAGGTGATTCTTATGCGCAGTGGTATCATTCACCGGCAAAAGTTGAATGATTTGTAAACCTGTTACTTTGGCCCAATCAATTAATAATTTTAAATCCGTGAATTCTCCAACCCCAAAACTTTTCTTAGACCGCAGGCTAAACACAGGAATTAAAACACCAGCTCCTTTCCATAGAAATGTATCAAAATTCACAAAGCCATCATGTAAAAAAGTTATTTCCGATTCTTGCTCCCTGCGGGGTAATCTCCGGTTCTCTCCGTTTTCAAAATGAATCATTTTTTTCCCGGACAAATTGTAGATTCCATATTTATAGGAGGCGGGCCATTCATTATCCTCCAGATGTACTTTGGTGCTGAACCAATTATTTACCGGCGTTAAAATGATAGGATCTTCTATATCCCAACTTCTTAAATTTTGCGTAGAACCGCATAAACAGATAGTTTCACCAGGTTGTAAGAGTGGTGCTTTCACCCTAAATTCATGCGTAAACTTTTTAGGATGAGAAGATTTTATTTTTGCAACCGGAGGTAGCAACACATCAATAAATGCCCTTGTAAAAAAAACATTTCCAATATTTCCGGAGGAAACCCAAGTATCAATGATCTTAAAATTTTTGCCCTTGAATAAAGAGAAATCAATGGAACGATTTTCTTCACCATCGTAAATTTCTGATCCGTCTTCGTTCCTCACTATATATTCATAGAGAAGTAAATCGTCAAAGTCATCGGGAAATTCTACAGAAACACTCCACATTTCTTCATTCAAATATGACAGGGCCAGTGCAATGCTCGGATCATTATCTCCCAGGTAAGAATTGTTCCCTGACAAAAAAATTGACTGCCCGAAATGTGTTTTGTATTTTATAAAAAAATGAATGGTCATGTGATAAGTGGTTGTATCAGGAGCAATTTAATCTCTTTGATCTACAACAAAAAATAACATGATCAATTTTGATGCAACAAGCTAAGGCAGGAAATAAATATCAATTTACCACGGCAGGAATTTGACTTGCGTTTTTTTTAAAACAAAAATAAATAGCCAAACCAGATGAAAAACAAGATACTGCCGAGAGCAGCCGAGATTCTGAAATTTCTTTTTTGCTTGCTGGTAAAAGCGAAGAGAATGCCCAATGGGCCAATGATTGCCCCGATGACAAACCAAAGGCTATCTAATTTAAATTTTTCTTTTTTAACGTCATAATATTGGGAGATGGTAACGTCGGGGTCTTGTTTTAATTCTCTTTTTAATTTCCTTTGCACTGTT
This sequence comes from Ginsengibacter sp., assembly GCA_039918315.1. Lineage (GTDB taxonomy): Bacteria > Bacteroidota > Bacteroidia > Chitinophagales > Chitinophagaceae > Ginsengibacter. The sequence continues at coordinate 1,328 of JBDSHT010000226.1, forward strand.
TTGAAATACAATTTTTCCATAAAATTTAATTTCTCGCCTCTCGCTTTTTCAAATTCCTTCGCAGATAATTTGACAAACATTGAAGCATTCTGATAAGCCGGAGAAGCAGTTACATTTTTGGATTCCAATCCATTTGCATTCGGAATTATTACCGAGGCGTAACTCCAATTAAAGAAAAAACTTAAAGATAAAAATAGGGTGAACCTCAGGAATTGCATTGTTGTTTTCATATAGGGCGTTTGTACAAAGATATTTTTTTATAGAACGGAACGCACTGTTTCTTATTGTTTTTATAAAAAGTTAATAACGACTAGTTTTTTTGTACAAAGCAATTCGTTATCCAAAATCTTAAAACAAAAAAGAGGCTGAATTTCTTCAACCTCTTTTTGTCAGACTTTATATTATCATCATTTAACTTCTTCAAATTCTGCGTCTGTCACATTATCATTTCCTTCCTGTCCGGCATGTGCATTTTCAGTCTCCGGTTGTGCGCCTGGCTGTCCGTCAGCACCGTTCGCACCGGCTTCCTGTGTAGCCTTATACATTTCTTCGCTGGCGGTGGTCCATGCTGCATTCATTTCTGTAACTGCTAAATCAATTGCTGCAACGTCCTGGGTTTTATGGGCTTCTTTCAACTTTTCCAAAGCCGCCTCAATCGGTGCTTTTTTATCTGCTGAAATTTTTTCACCATACTCTTTCAACTGCTTTTCGGTTTGGAAAATCAAACTATCTGCCTGGTTTATTTTATCAACTTTTTCCCTTGCCAATTTATCAGAAGCTTCATTCGCTTTCGCCTCATTCTTCATTTTTTCAATATCATCTTTGCTCAGCCCACTTCCTGCTTCTATGCGAATGTTGTGCGATTTTCCAGTGCCTTTATCTTTTGCAGATACATTTAAAATACCGTTTGCATCAATATCAAATGTTACTTCCACTTGAGGAACACCACGCGGTGCAGGTGGAATACCGTCCAAATTAAAAGTACCTAAACTTTTATTTTGAGAAGACATTGGACGTTCACCTTGAAGTACATGTATTTGAACTCCGGGTTGGTTATCGCTAGCGGTAGAGAACACTTCAGTTTTCTTTGTTGGAATAGTAGTGTTGCTTTCAATCAATCTCGTCATCACGCCACCCATTGTTTCAATACCCAAAGAAAGAGGAGTAACATCCAAAAGAAGTACATCCTTAATTTCTCCTGTCAAAACACCACCTTGAATTGCAGCTCCAATGGCTACCACTTCATCAGGATTTACACCTTTGTGTGGTTTTTTACCAAAGAAATTTTCAACAATTTCCTGCACTTTAGGAATACGTGTAGAACCACCAACTAATATAACTTCATTAATATCATTTACTGTAAGGCCTGCATCTTTCAACGCTGCTTCACAAGGTTTCAGGCAACGGGAAAAAAGATCGTCAGCTAATTTTTCAAAATGAGCTCTTGTCAATTTTTTTACCAAATGCTTTGGAACACCATCTACTGCCGTAATGTAGGGGAGGTTGATTTCTGTTTCGCTGGAAGATGATAATTCTACTTTTGCTTTTTCAGATGCTTCTTTCAAACGCTGCCAGCTCATTGGATCTTTATGAAGATCAATGGCTTCATCTTTTTTGAATTCCCCAGCAAGCCAATCCATTATCACTTTATCAAAATCATCACCACCAAGGTGAGTATCTCCATTTGTTGATTTCACTTCAAAAACACCATCACCTAATTCCAGAACAGATATATCAAAAGTTCCACCGCCCAAATCAAATACAGCTATCTTTTGATCAACACTTTTTTTATCAAGACCATAAGCTAACGCAGCAGCAGTAGGCTCGTTGATGATACGACGAACTTTCAGACCGGCAATTTCGCCAGCTTCTTTAGTAGCTTGTCTTTGAGAATCATTAAAGTAAGCAGGTACAGTAATAACGGCTTCAGTAACTTCCTGTCCAAGGTAGTCTTCGGCAGTTTTTTTCATTTTCTGCAATATCATTGCAGATACTTCCTGCGGAGTATATTGCCTGCCATCAATGTCAATTCGAATGGTGTCGTTATCTCCTTTAATTAATTTATAACTCCAATGTCCTGCCTCTGTAGTCACCTCATCCCATTTGTGCCCCATAAATCTTTTCACACTCATAATCGTGTTAACGGGATTCGTGATCGCCTGCCTTTTTGCAGGGTCACCCACTTTGCGCTCTCCGTTTTTCAGAAAGGCTACTACTGATGGTGTGGTACGATGCCCTTCATCATTTGCAATAACAACGGGCTCATTACCTTCCATTACTGCCACGCAACTGTTTGTTGTTCCGAGGTCAATTCCTATAATTTTTGCCATAGCTACTAAATTTTTTTATAATTAAAATCTATTTGACAAGGTTTGTGCCAAGCAAATAAATATGCAAAAATGGCAGATTGATTATTTCAAATCATCAGAAAAATTTCAACTCGCTTTTGTTTTGAATGTAAAATTCTTTTGAGAAATATAGCTAAAGGTTACAATGATAACGATAGCAAATGCCTTGGCAATAGTGGGATAAAAATGCATGTATTGCACCAGCACATTCAGGATTGCATAATTGAGGAGAAGATTAACGGCTACAATGAGCATGTACCGCACCAGTTGTACATCGCTGCGCAAATAAGAGCCTTTAAAAACAATGTATTTATTAAGCAAAAAACCAGTCGGAAAGCTGATTAAAAAAGCAAAGATCAAAGCTGCGTTGTGGGCTTTTAAAACCAAAAAGCCCAAATCCAATACATTTTCTTTCAGTATATAATGGAAGGAAATATAAAACAAAGAAAGATCGAGCGCCAGGTTAGTAACGCCGCAAACTGCATAACGAAACGTTTGCAGTGGCAAAATTCTTTTAAACGGAGGATAAAAATAATCGATGAAATTGATAATTTTTTGCCGCATTCTTTATTACATTATTGTAAGTCAAAATAAAATTCCCGGCATAAGCCAGGAATTTTTTTCTAAAATTTTATTCCATTTATTTAATCACATAACGCAAACCAATGCCCAATGCCAGGTTGGAACCAGTGAATGGAGTCAGGTAAAAAAACGGATCTAATCCCAAGCTGACGTTAATGGGAGCTTGTGGAAATTTATAATCCAGTCCGCCGGTAAGGCGCAATGCGAAAAAAGTTCTGCTGTTATCGTACCTGTCCCGGCCATAATTACCATTCCCAAATGCCAACATACCACCTCCACCAACAAAATATTGTAAGCCTGGCGCGCCGTTTATCGGGCCCTGGTATTCATACAGACCTTCTAAACCAATATTGTTACTAAAAAAAAGTAGCGATCCTTCCAGCGCATAATGATTAGATATGTTGTGGCGAATATTAATTCCACCCTGCGAAAAATCACCTGCGTAAAACTTTGCTCCAAGTGCCGTTTTGTAGTTCTGTGCATTCGCATTGAAAGACACTAAAACCAATAATGCTCCGAAGAAGACGGTTATTTTTTTCATGAGTACGTTGTTTTTTTTTTAAAAATATATTTTGAGGTGCAAAAGTATCGTAATAAAAGTTGAAGAAACAAACACAGTTTAGTTAATTGAAGAATATTTTTTCAAAAAGTGATTTCAATTTTACGCCTGCGCTGATTAATAACAAAAATTATTCCACCAAAAATCAAATGAAAGACTTGATAAGATAAGGGCTCCTATCATCAATTAAAATGCAATCGTAAGGTGGGTGATTAAATTTCTGCCCACTCTTGGGATTTTCATAATGTCTGTATGGTCATAATAACGTTCATTCAACATATTCTCCAGTCCAATGTTTAACGAGATAGCTATCTTATTAAATTGAAAAACATATCCGATATCCGTGTTTAAAATAGTATAAGATTGGGATTTCCTTTCACCATACAACGTAGTATTGACATGGCTTTGCGCAGCAGAAAAAATTCCATTCAGATCAACCACAAACTTTTTCAATTGATAATTTAAATGATTCACTGTTTTAAAAGGAGCAATTAATGGAAGTGCCCGGCCATCATGATCAGTGTCCTTTGTATAAGTATTGGCGGAAGACAAATTAAGTGAACGCAATATATTCATCGAAGCGTTCGCTTCTACTCCTGCCAATATTGCTGATGATAAGTTTCCATACTGTTTAACGCCATTAGCTCCAATGGTCATCACACTAAAGTCTTCCTTTT
>JBDSHT010000227.1:0-12266 GCA_039918315.1 Ginsengibacter sp.
ACAGGACGTTTCAATGATTGCGCTTTCAATCCAATCATCAAAACCATAAATGCATAAAAAAGAAATATCTTTCTCAAAGCATTGTTTTAGTTATAAACTAAATATATAATTTAAAATTCAGCTTATACGGATTTATAAATAAAAAGAAATAAAAATGGGCCTTCTTAGTTAATTTCGCGGCATGGAATTATTAGAAGGAAAAGTAGCTGCTTCGGCCATAAAAGAAGATCTAAAAGAAAAAATTTCTGTATTAGCTACCAACGGCAAAAGACTGCCTCACCTGGCTGCCATTCTAGTGGGAAATAATACGGCGAGCGAAACTTATGTGAGTTCAAAAGTGAAAAGTTGTAACGAAATAGGAATTACTTCCTCTCTTTTTCGCTTTGATGAATCGATTTCTGAGAAAGAACTTTTGGATAAAATAACAGAGTTAAATAATCAACAGGAGCTTGACGGCATTCTGGTGCAATTGCCTTTACCTAAACATATTTCAGAACAAAAAGTTATCAATACTATTTCACCGAAAAAAGATGTGGACGGCTTTCATCCCATGAATGTGGGTAATATGGTTTTGGGTTTTCCATCTTTTATTTCAGCCACTCCTTACGGAATTCTTTTAATGCTGCAACATTATAAAATAGACACGAAAGGCAAGCAGGTTGTAGTTCTTGGTCGAAGTAATATTGTGGGAACTCCAGTGAGTATTTTACTCAGCAGAAATAATGAAATGGGAAATGCGACGGTCACACTCTGTCATTCAAGAACTAAAGATCTTGCCGGTGTTTGCAGGCAGGCTGATATTCTAATTGCTGCCATTGGCAAACCTAAATTTGTAACAGCGGATATGGTAAAGGAAAATGCAGTCGTAATTGATGTAGGTATTAATCGTGTTGAAGATGCATCCAAAAAAAGAGGATATTCATTATGTGGTGATGTTGACTTCGATGCGGTTGCGCCTAAATGCAGCTACATCTCGCCGGTACCGGGCGGTGTAGGTTTAATGACCATTGCAGCATTATTAAAAAATACTTACGACGCTTGTATCAATAACGAAGCATGATGACTGAAATTACGTGCGCAGATTCTAATAGAAATTTAACTGAAAAAATATTGACATCCCCGGATACTATATCGACTTCCTTACCATTAATGGAGGCATTCTACACCATTCAGGGAGAAGGTTTTCATCAGGGAAGAGCTGCTTATTTTGTAAGGCTTGCCGGTTGCGATGTAGGTTGTGTTTGGTGCGATGTAAAAGAAAGTTGGGATAAGGATTTACATCCATTGCAGGAGATTGATGACATAGTGAATGAAGCAAAAAAACATCCTGCGAGATTGGTAGTAATTACCGGAGGAGAGCCTACTTTATATAATTTAGAATTACTTACCAGATCCTTTAAAGAAGCCGGTTTTGAAACCAATATCGAAACTTCAGGAAGTAGTCCGCTTACCGGAGAGTGGGATTGGATTTGCCTTTCACCAAAAAAATTTAAAGCTCCTTTACCTGCAATACTGCCGGAAGCAAATGAATTGAAAGTAATCGTTTTTAATACATCGGATTTTAAGTGGGCAGAAGAATATGCCGCGTTGGTGTCTCCATCATGCAGACTTTATTTACAACCTGAGTGGGGAAAATCGGACAACATTACCCCACTAATCATCGACTATGTAAAAGAAAACCCAAAGTGGCAATTATCATTGCAAATACATAAATATATAAATGTGCCTTGAGAGGTATGAGGTGTCAGGTTTCAGGTATGAGGTATGAGGTGTCAGCATTGAGCTGTCAGCAATGAGCTATCAGCAATCACACAGCTACTTTTAGTTGCATTAACAACCCATTAAATAATTGGACCGAATATTCGTTATAATTTTAAACAAATTCGGTTCATGCAAAAAACATTTTTTCTTTTCATCCTTTCAATTTGCTTTTTAAATTCCAGAGCCCAATGGTACGATTCAGAAAAAGTGAATCACAAAGCAAACACCATTTACAATCTTGCCAATAACAAAGCGCAAAGCGGGGAATATGCCGTGGCGATTAAAATGATTAATGAGGCGCTCAAGATTGAGCCGAAATTTGTGGATGCCTATCTCTCGCTGGCAGGAATACATGCTAATATGAAAGAATATTCCAAAGCAGTGGAGTTTTTTGAAAAATCATTTTCGTTGGATTCAGTTTATACCGAATATTATTTACTCCCCTATTCCATTGATCTTGCCGGTTGTGGCAGATTTGAGGAAGCGCTCAAGGCAGTTAATAAATTCTTGGCGATTCCGACCATCAATGAGAGAAGTAAAAAAGCGGGAGAATTTAGAAAAGGCACTTATGAATTTGCTGTTGATTATGCGAAGAAAAATCCAGAAAAGAATTATGTCTTTGCTCCTCAAAACATGGGCGACAGCATCAATACAACCGATCTTGAATACTTTCCATCGCTCACTATTGATGGTAAGAAATTAATTTTTACAAAAAGAATTGGAGGCAATGAAGACTTTTACGAAAGTGACATGTTGAATGGAAAATGGGGTAAGGCGGTACCCTTGCCGGGGAATATTAACTCTACTACATACAATGAAGGAGCTCAAAACATTTCGCAGGATGGAAAATGGTTGATTTTTACCGGATGTAATTTCCCGAAGGGTTTTGGAAGTTGTGATTTATACCTTTCCTTTCTAAACAAAAATGGATGGAGTGAACCGCAAAACATGGGCAGAAATATTAACTCGGAATTTTGGGAATCTACTCCTTCTCTTTCTCCAGACAAAAGAGATTTGTATTTCAGCAGTAGCGTGCCTGGCGGTTTTGGAGGAAAAGATATTTGGGTATCACACAGAGATGAAAATGGAAATTGGGGAGAAGCATTAAATCTTGGTGCAGAAATTAATACCGCAGGTGATGAAAGCACTCCTTTTATTCACGCCGATAATCAAACTTTATATTTCAATTCTACCGGCCATCCCGGCTATAGCGAAAAGCCAGATATTTTTGTCACCCGGAAATTGGCTAATGCAAAATGGAGCAAGCCTGAAAATTTGGGTTATCCCATCAACACGATTGATGACGAGGGCTCGATGGTGGTTTCTGCAGACGGAAAAACTGTTTACTATTCCAGCGATAGGAGTGATACAAAAGGTGGTTTGGACATTTATACCTTTCCATTGCGCGAAGATTTGAGGCCGTTAAAAACCACTTGGGTAAAGGGAAAAGTATTTGATAAAAAAACCAAAGAAGGATTGCCATCAACGGTTGAATTGACTGACGTAAAGACCCAACAGATTCTGAATAAATTACAAACTGACGAAGACGGCGATTATCTGATAACATTACCTGTCGGAAAAGATTACGCCTTCAACGTACATCGAAAAGGTTATTTATTTTACTCAGAAAATTATAATATTCAACCCGCATCCGGGGACTCTGACTATACGGCTGACATTCCATTGCAGCCAATTGCAGCAAACGCTACCGTCATTTTAAAAAATGTATTTTTTGACACTAAAGAAACAAATCTAAATCCTTCCTCGATCAGCGAACTTGATAATGTAGTAAGGCTTATGAATGAAAATCCTTCAGTTAAAATATTAATCAGCGGGCACACTGACAACATTGGAAAGTCGGCAGATAATTTAATCCTATCAAAAGGAAGAGCCTCATCAGTTGTCACTTATTTGATTGCTAAAGGCATTGACAAAACCCGGCTTTCCTCTACAGGTTTCGGTGCCATAAAGCCTATCGCTACTAATTCAACGGAAGAAGGACGTGCTTTAAACAGGCGAACAGAATTAAGCATCGTCAGTAATTAAGAAAGAATATTCATTTCTTTTTAGGTGGGCTTTCTTTGCCAAATACATCTTTTAGAATTACCGTGTTTAGGAATGAATAGCTTCAAAAATTCAAAAGAATGAAAAGAATTTTTGTGCTATTTTCAATATCTAATTTTCACCATGCAAAATGAACTTTTATACCAGGTTGCTCTTACCCTGGTTCCCAATATTGGTGATGTTCATGCCAAGGCATTGGTCAATCATTTTGGAAGTGCTGAGGCAATCTTCAAGGCTTCAAAAAAAGAACTGGATTCCTTAGAAGGAATGGGAGTAGTAAGGTCATCTTCTATCAAACATTTTCATGATTTTTCAAGAGCGGAAGAGGAGATTAAGTTTATAAAAAAATATAAAATAAAACCGCTTTTTATAACGGATGCAGAATATCCGCAGCGATTATTGAACTGCTACGATAGCCCGTCAATGCTATATTACAAAGGCAACGCAAATTTAAATACCACAAAAATAATCGCTATTGTAGGCACGCGAAATCATGACGAATACGGTAAGGCTACTTGCGAAAAATTTATTGAAGATCTGAGCAATGAAGATGTACTAATTGTAAGTGGCTTAGCTTTTGGGATAGATACGATTGCTCATAAAAATGCACTGAAAAATAACCTGGAAACTGTTGGCGTCCTTGCTCATGGACTCGACACAATTTACCCATCGCAAAACGCAAGTCTTGCAAAACAAATGATTGCAAAAGGTGGCTTACTCACCGAATTCAAAAGCAACACAATTCCTGACAGGCAAAATTTCCCCAGCCGCAACCGGATTGTGGCTGGAATCAGTGACTGCGTGGTAGTGGTGGAGACGGGCAAAAAAGGAGGTTCATTGATAACGGCAGAATTAGCCAATGGGTACAATAAAGATGTATTCGCTTTCCCCGGCAGGATATCAGATTCAAAAAGCGAAGGTTGTAATTATCTCATCAGGAATAATAAAGCAGCATTGATCACCTGTGCTGAAGATCTGCTGACAAATATGGGATGGAAAGAAAACAAAAAATTATCTACAAAAAAACAGAGGGCTTTATTTATAGAATTTACTCCTGACGAAAAAATTATTGTCGAAATTTTACAAACTCAGGAACAGGCGCACATCGACGAGGTGAATTTTAAAAGCAAACTGAGTAGCAGTGCGGTTGCGCAGGCACTTTTAATGTTAGAGATGCAGGGTGTGATAGCTTCTCTCCCTGGAAAAATTTACAAATTATACTGATGTAAAAAAGAATTTTTTCCTTTGAAATTTTCCAGTTTGCAGTCTCCCTATTATCTTTGCACATGGCTACAATAAATAAACCCTCCTCAATTTCTCCCAAATTTTTTGGTGAAGGATTAACCTTCGATGATGTATTACTAATGCCGGCTTACAGCGAAGTACTGCCCCGTGATGTAAACACCAAAACACAATTAACTCAAAGTATTGAATTAAATATTCCAATGCTTAGCGCAGCAATGGATACTGTAACTGAAGCCGATCTTGCCATCTCGTTAGCACGCGAAGGCGGTCTAGGTATTCTTCACAAAAACATGAGTATTGAACAACAAGCCAGCCAGGTAAGAAAAGTGAAAAGAAGTGAGAGTGGAATGATCATCGATCCTATTACGCTCACTACAGAAGCCACTATTGGCAATGCTTTAGCCTTAATGCGTGAAAATAAAATTGGAGGTATTCCCATTATTGATAAAGGCGGAAAACTGGCAGGCATTCTTACAAACCGCGATCTAAGGTTTGAAAATAACATGAAGAAAAAAGTAAGTGAATTAATGACTTCTGAAAATTTAATAACTGCCTTTGAAGGAACCGATCTTGTGAAAGCCCAGGCTATTTTAAGAAAACATAAAATAGAAAAATTACCGGTGGTCAATAAAAGTGGCGTGCTGAAAGGATTAATAACGTACCGTGATATTTTGCAGGTGCACAATCATCCTTTTTCCACCAAAGATGAATTTGGGAGATTGCTGGTGGGAGCTGGTGTAGGCATCACGAAAGATATCGAAGACAGAGTGTATGCATTGCAACAGGTAGGCGTGGACGTTATATGTCTCGATAGCGCACATGGTCACACTAAGGGAGTGATTGATGCGTTAAAAAAGATTAAGAAAAGTTTCAAAACTATACAGGTTATTGCAGGAAACATAGCAACGGGAAGTGGAGCAAAAGCGTTAGCTGATGCAGGAGCTGACGCCGTGAAAGTAGGCATAGGACCGGGTTCTATCTGCACAACACGAATTGTAGCCGGCTCAGGAGTTCCGCAAATAACAGCGCTACTCGAAGTTGCCGCCGCTTTGAAAAATAAAAAAATAGGAATAATTGCTGATGGAGGAATTCGCTACACCGGAGACATGGTAAAAGCATTAGCCGCAGGCGCCACCTGCGTAATGATGGGCGGAGTATTTGCAGGAACAGAAGAAAGTCCAGGGGAAACCATTATTTATGAAGGAAGGAAATTTAAGCAATATCGGGGTATGGGTTCGCTCGGTGCCATGGCGCAGGGAAGCAGTGATCGTTATTTCCAGGATGACGAAGAACAGTCTAAAAAATATGTTCCCGAAGGGATAGAAGGAAGGATTGCTTACAAAGGTTATTTGCACGAGGTAGTGCACCAGTTTACCGGCGGTCTTCGCGCAGGAATGGGTTATTGCGGAGCAAAAGATATTAAGAGTTTACAGCAAGCCACTTTTATAAAAATCACCAATGCAGGTATGCGCGAAAGTCACGCTCATGATGTGGAGATTACAAAAGAAGCTCCCAACTACAGTAGATAATTTTTTAAGTTCAATAATAACAGGAGCTTTTTTAATGAATAATTTAAACGGATAATTCGTCAGCCATTTTGAAATTCATCATCATCATTTTATTATTTTTTCCGTTGATGACATGGGCACAGCCGGATGAATGTCATTTACGTATAAGCCTTTTAACGGTTTCGCCCGGAGACGACCTCTACTCTACTTTTGGGCATAGTGCTTTGCGGGTGACCGATAGCGCTAATAACACAGACATCGTCTATGGTTTTGGAACATTCAATTTTGACGAGCCTGGATTTTACATAAAGTTTACGAGAGGAAAATTGATGTATTATCTGTCTCGTGACTATTTTGAATCGTTCAAAGAAAGTTATCAGGTAGAGAATCGCACGATTACAGAGCAGGTTCTTAATTTAACCTGTGCCGAAAAACAAAATGTAATTAATCTGCTAAATGAAAATCTGCTTCCGCAAAATCTTTATTATAAATATGATTTCCTCTTTGATAACTGCACCACGAGATTACGGGATTTGGTAGAAAAAGCCAGCAAAGGTGAGGTTCATTATGGTGAAGTTTTAAAATCCAAAAAGACCTTTCGGAATCTCATCTATGAATACCTGGATTATAATGATAAGCAATGGAGTAAATTGGGTATTGATATTCTTTTGGGAGCAAAGACAGATGCGATCATGAAACCGCGTGAAGTAATGTTTCTACCCGATTATCTAATGAAAACATTTGATCAATCGAAAATAGATTCTCATGCATTAGTCAGCGAAACTCAGTCACTGTATAAAATAAAATACGTGCCTGTTGAAAAAGAAAATTTAACCCATCCGTTTTTTATATTCCTGAGTTTTTTTGTATTGATTGCCATATTGAGTTTTTCAAAAAACGTAGTGATTCAAAAAATAATGTATTCGTTTGACGGATTTTTATTTTTTGTAATTGGACTGCTTGGGTTATTGTTAGTATTCATGTGGTTTGGCACTGATCATATAATGTGCAAAAATAATTACAACCTTCTTTGGGCATGGCCTACACATGCTGTTGCCGCATTTTATATCCACTCCAAAAAATCATTTGCAAAAAAGTACTTTCTTGTATCTGCAATTTTTAGCCTGATCGTAATTGGCTTGTGGTTTGCGCTACCACAGCAAATGAATGTTTCGCTGATTCCAATTATCGGAATTTTAATTTTGCGAAGCTTTGTCTATATTTCTAAGAAAAAAAATTAGGCTATGGCGGAGATCATTTTTAAAAATAAAAAAATATTTTATCGTGCTGAGGGAAAAGGAAAAGCAGTAATACTTCTTCATGGTTTTGGAGAAGATGGAGATGTCTGGCAACCTCAGTTTGAGTTTTTAAAAAAGAATTATTTTGTTATCGTACCTGATATTCCGGGAAGCGGAAGATCGCAAATGCTGGAAGGTGCGTGCTCGCTTGATGATTATGCCGAGGTGATAAAAGCGATTGCAGAAAAAGAATTGGACATTGATTCACAAAATAATCCGGCAAGTTTTACACTCATTGGACATAGTATGGGTGGATATATCACACTCGCTTTTGCTAAAAAATATCCGGACCTACTGAATTCTTTTGGGCTTTTTCATTCATCTGCATACCCGGATAATGAAGAGAAAATTGAAACCCGAAAAAAAGCAATTGCCTTCATTAAAAAAAATGGTGCAGAGGCATTTTTAAAAACTTCGGTACCTGATTTATTCGCAAAAATAACTCAAAAGGAAAGACCTGAATTAATAGAGAAGCTATTGAAAATAGCCAACCGGATTTCAGGCGAAGCCTTAATACAGTATTATGAAGCTATGATTCAAAGGCCTGATACCACTGATGTTTTACGCGAATTCTCAAAACCAGTTTTATTTTTAATTGGCAAACAAGATTCTGTAATTCCTTTGCAAGCCTCTCTTGAACAATGCCATCTTCCCTCAATTTCTTCCATACATATTTTGCCCAAATCGGGACACGTGGGCATGTGGGAGGAGGTAAACTTGTCTAACACCTATTTAGCGAATTTTTTACACGCATTTGCTTAGAACTGCTTTTTAAAAAATAATAAACTTTCTTATAATCGGTATTTTTTGATAAATTTATAAGTCCGGCTTTTCCTGCAATTATTTATGAGCCCTTATGAAAAAAATACTTCTATATATTTTCGTTTTGCTACTGTCCCTTCCGTGCGAGGCAAAGCATATAATAGGAGGAGAAATGATTTATGAATACCTAGGCGAAGGTAGTGGTGGCACGCTTAGATATAAGATTACACTTAAATTATTCAGAGATCAAAACTCACCCCCGGATGCCGCTGCAATGCCAGCCAATGTATATATTGGCATATATAGCAATGACAATTCCGGTCAATTCCCGGGGCCCGGTCAATTTTATGATATTCAAAAAAACAATGAACAATCGGTAACCGTAAATCCATTTCCGGAGTGTATTACAAATGCCCCTAACCTTAGTTACAATGCAGGGATATATATTTTGACTGTAGATCTTCCAAAAAATCTGAATGGCTACACTGCCGCCTATCAGACCTGTTGTAGAATATCGCCGTTGACCAACGTAAATACGTACGGCGGCAATGGCACAGGCTCTACCTATAGTTGTTCCATTCCCGCTGCACCAGATAATTCACCACAGTTTTCTACCAGTATAGATGCCATTTGCGGAGGTAAACCTTTTAGTTTAAAATTTAGTGCAACAGATGCAGATAAGGATTCATTGGTTTATGCATTTGCCCAGGCGTATGATGGAGGCGATTTCCGAAATTCAAGCAATGCAAATCCTGCGGCTCCGCCATACAGTTCTACTCCCTATGTGAACGGTTTTGATTATGATACACCTTTAGGAAATTCCGCAACTATTGATTCCAAAACAGGTATCATCAGCGGCGAAGCTCCTGATATAGGAAGGTATGTAGTTTGCGTAGTTGTGAACTCCTATAGAAATGGCGTTTTTGTTGCTGAGCATCGAAAAGATTTTATTGTAAATGTTACTAATTGTGATTTTGCAGGAGCGAGGCTTGATCCTAAGCCGGTGAGTTGTGATGGATTTGGAGTTACTTTTTCCAACGATGATTTCTCGCCGCTGAATCATACATTTTATTGGGAATTTGGAGATCCGGCTACCGGAACATTTGATACGTCAACTTTAAAATCGCCAACTCATCTCTATTCTGATACCGGAGTTTATGTTTACAAATTGGTAGTGAATCGTGGTCAGAATTGTTCTGATTCTGCCACGCAGATAGTAAAAGTGTATCCCGGATTTTTTCCAAAATTTACTGTTGGTGGAAAATGTATTAATTCCCCAATTAACTTTACCAATCAGTCAACAACCAATTATGGAGTGGTGAATAGTTGGTCGTGGAATTTTGGTGATCCGCTTACAACCGCCGACAGTTCTCATTTCCCCAACCCAAATTACATATTTACAAAAGCCGGAGATTATCCTGTTCAATTAAAAATAACGAGTAGTAAGGGCTGTGATAAAACTATCAAGGATACTATAATCATTTTAGAAAAACCTGTTTTTGAAGTTTCAAATGATACCCTGATCTGCGATGTTGATACGCTACAATTAACGGCAAAAGGAGCAGGAACAATAATCTGGCGACCGGCTTACAACATAAATAACCAAAATATATTTTCACCATTGGTGAGTCCTAAAGTAACTACAACTTATTATGCTACATTATTTGAAAGTCCCGGATGCACGGCCACTGATTCTATAAAAGTAAACGTTGTTGACCATGTCACTTTAAATGCGGGGAATGACTCGACAGTTTGTTTAACCGATCCCATCAGGCTTAATGCCGCTGGTAATGGATTGCATTTTCAATGGTCGCCATCTGCCACATTGAATAACGATACCATTAAAAGTCCGCTTGCTATTCCAATAGGAAACACAACTTATAAAGTAATCGCACGCATTGGAAAATGTTTTGCAACAGACCAGGTTACACTTCGCTCTGTGCCTTATCCAGCGGCCTTTGCAGGCGATGACGCTACCATTTGCTATCCTGATAGTTATCAATTATCAGCCTCGGGAGGAAGTATTTATCTGTGGGTACCGGGTGCTTTTCTAAGCAATAATAATATTCCGAATCCAATATCTACTCCCTCAGAATCCATAAAATATATAGTGCAGGTAAAAGATGTTTTGGGTTGCCCAAAAGCAGTGTATGATACCATTGTAATAACTGTTGAAAGATTATTTGCTGATGCAGGGCCAAGAGATACCAACATTGTTTGGAACCAACCACTTCAACTATTTGCAAAGGGAATGGCGGAAACTTTTACATGGACTCCACCAACCGGATTAAACAATCCTAAAATTGCAAACCCTGTTGCAATACTGACAGAAAACCAGCAATACATTTTACATATTTTCAGCGAAGCAGGTTGTACAGCTACCGATACGATTGATGTAAAAGTGTTTAAAGTGAAGCCGGGCTTGTATGTTCCTAATGCTTTTACTCCGGATAATAATGGTATCAATGATGTGTTCAGGCCAATTCCTTTAGGTATGAAATCGCTGAAATATTTTAAAGTGTTTAATCGTCGTGGGCAATTGGTTTTTTCTACTACCGTTCAAAATAAAGGATGGGACGGTACTTTCAACGGATTGCCACAAGACAGTGCTGTGTATGCGTGGATAGTAGAAGGTGAAGATTACCAGGGAAATATTATTACAGAAAAAGGAAGTGTTACCTTGGTTAGATAAAGCAATTATTTTATTAAAAAAATATTACTAACGCCTGCTTCTTTGGAATAAACCGATATTATAACCCGCGCGAATAACCGGTGTACTTCGGCCAAGGCCATCAACATAAGGTGAGTTTGGATCTCCGGCTACATCCCACATTACAGATAAATAATAATAAGTATTGCTTCCACGCTGGCGGCCGCCTGCATAACCACCGCCTACCAAAAGGCTACCCGAATTTACACGTTGCACATAGGGCTGATAGGATCCATTAGTTGCCGGTATATATTTCTGCCTGATAGTATTGTATTCATATTGTGCAGTTCCAAAAATAAAGTTTACGGGGAATAATCTTACGAACGCTCCAGGTCCATAAGTGGTCTGTCTTAATTTATCTCCGTATTCCCTATTGTCTCTTTGAGAAATATAATTCAGGTTAAAATTAATTCCCGCATCAGCCCAGTTAGTAAGGCTGTAACCCAATTGGGGCGTGATGCCCAGCATGGTGGTACCGCTTGAAAAGTTCACATTCACGCTACCTCCGGTAAATAATTTATCCTTTTGAAACCCTTTTCCGCTCTCACTATTTTCTTTGGATTGCGCATTGGCTTGAAAACAAATTGGAATTAACGCCAGTAAAAATATCTTCCTCATGGGGACACGGTTTGATTAAATAAAATATTTTCAAATAAAAACTACAACTGCGAAATTATTCAAAGCATCACTAACAAATCGTTAATCTCAATCAAAAATCTTTCCTTTATTTAAAATGCCATTAGGATCGAAAACATTTTTAATACCGCGCATAAGATCCAATTGCTTTTCATTAAACACAATATCCATAAATCCTTTTTGAACAAGTCCAATACCATGTTCGCCGCTAACCGTTCCACCCAATTCTTTTACTAAAATAAAAAGTGCTCTCAACGATTTAATAATTTCAGGATCATCCTG
>JBDSHT010000228.1:0-16291 GCA_039918315.1 Ginsengibacter sp.
TCATTGCAGATGAAATACAAACCGGTCTTTGCCGTACAGGAAAATTACTTTGTTGCGATCATGAGAATGTAAAACCCGACATTTTAATTTTAGGAAAAGCTTTAAGCGGCGGTACAATGCCAGTGAGTGCAGTGCTTGCTAATGATGAAATTATGTTGACTATAAAGCCAGGTGAACATGGCAGCACTTATGGCGGAAATCCTCTTGCGAGCAAAGTGGCTGTAACATCTTTACAAGTTTTGATAGATGAAAACCTTGCAGAAAATGCAGAACAAGCAGGGAAATTATTTAGGGAAGAATTAGGCAAGTTGGCATCGCCTCACATTCTTAAAATTCGCGGTAAGGGATTATTAAATGCAATAATAATTGATCACCCCGAAGAAGATGCGGCGTGGAAATTATGCATTGAGCTAATGAATAATGGACTGTTGGCTAAACCCACGCACGGAGATAAAATAAGGTTTGCACCACCGTTAACTATTTCGAAAGATGAAATATTAAACTGCGTAAAAATTATCGAAAAAAGTTTGAAAGTGCTTGACTAGATTTCTTTTGAGAAATAAAATCTATTTCTTTACGCCATGTCATTGGAACTAAATCCTAGCGGCAGCAGGTGATTTGCATTTTCGATTAGCTGCACCTCTCCTTCCATTCCACTTAAGAGGATTCTTATTGGATTTTGGGTTCTCTGTTGGAATTCAGCAAACGATTGCCTGCAAATTCCGCATGGACTTATCGGTCTATTACTTTGTCCATTTTTATTATGGTAGGAAATTGCAATTGTTTCAATCCCTATTCCAGGGAAAAGTGAGGAAGCTACTGACATCAAAGTTCGTTCTGCGCAAATACCTGCTGGATAAGAAGCATTCTCCTGATTGGTTCCTTTTACTATTTCACCATTTGTCAGCCTTGCGACCGCACCAACATTAAAATTAGAATAGGGAGCATAGGCAAATTGAGTTTCGGATCTCGCTCCTTCAACTAAAAATGCATCGTCTTTATTCAATTCGGCAATTGTTTTGTATACCAAAACATTAAACTTAATCTCTTCTGAATGCATAGAATAAAATTGATTTGAAAGTTCGAATTCTCGAAAATTACAATAATGCGTTCGGAAATAACCTATCGTCAAAATATATTTTTTCCATTACGAACAAAATCGTATTTTGCTTACGAACAAAATCGTAAGTATGAGCACTGCAAATAAAATAAAACCTACCGGAAGCGAACTTGAAATATTGCAAATTCTTTGGGATCGTGAATCAGCATCAGTACGCGATGTGCACGAAGAACTTTCAAAGACCAAAACGTCGGGCTACACCACCACTCTTAAACTTATGCAAATCATGTTTGAGAAAGGCATAGTTACGCGGGATGATAGTTCAAAGATTCACATTTACCAGCCCGCAGTAAGTAGAAAAAAAACACAGAAACAATTTTTAGACAAGATGATTAATGGACTTTTCGGTGGTTCATCAGCAGCTTTGGTTATGCAGGCGTTGGGCAATCAGCAGGCCTCTCAAAGTGAATTGGACGAAATTCAAAAATATTTAGATGATCTAAAAACCAAATAAAATGAACTTGAGACTTATCCAGGATTTCTCATTTTTAAACGCTTTAGGTGTTGCCATTCTACAAAGTTTATGGCAATGTTTTTTATTGTGGGCTCTTTATGAAACGATTATTGTGGCTGCTAAAAACATCACCAGCAAAGTAAAACATAACCTTAGTGAGCTTTTTGTTTTCGCATCTTTCGGTTGGTTCATTTTCACTTTTATTTCAAAACTTTTTACTGCTCCAAATACTTATCATGACGCAGGTCTTACGACAAGTGAATTTAATGGAAATCTAATCCATGATTCACTAAATCAATTTGCTGCTTTTTCAGGGAATGCCATTGCGTTTCTTTCCGTAGCCTATCTTTTTTTACTTTTTTTATTTATAATAAAGTTAATCAGTGCCTATTCTGAAGTTAAGTTAGTTGCACAAAAAAGTTTGATAAGTGCGCCGGTACATCTGCAAAATTTCACGGAGAAAGTTGCCAACGAAATCAAAATACCAAAAAGGATCAAAGTTTGGGTATCAGAAAATATCGATGTGCCCGCTACGATTGGTTTTTTAAAACCGGTAATTTTAATTCCTTTGTCTTCCATAAATAATCTCACTTCTTACCAACTTGAAGCTATTTTGCTGCATGAGATTTCTCATATTAAGCGCAATGATTATCTGGTAAATCTTTTGATATCGATAATTGAAACCGTTATGTTTTTTAATCCATTTGTGGCACTCATGATAAAGTCCATTAAAAGAGAGCGCGAAAATTGCTGTGATGATTTTGTATTGATGTACCGGTACGATGCTCATTCTTACGCCTCTGCATTGTTACAGTTAGAAAAATTCAGGAACTCAAACGTCGAATTGTCTTTATCTGCAGTTTCAAACAAAAAGCAACTATTTTCCCGCGTGAAAAGAATCATGGGAACCGGAACTACACTTCAATCAAATTATGCTTACCGCTTATTGGCATTGATAACAATTACGTCGATCCTCTGTTTGTTAAACATTGCTTTATTATCAATAGAACCAAAACAAAACATTTCATCCGAAGCATTCAATCCAAAAAGTGATCTCCTTTGGAGACCTTCGGCAGACATGATCCTATTGAGTACTCAAGGAAAGCAAGCAGATGAAAAAAATTGGAATGGCATAGGCAAAAAAGAAATTCCCAAAGCTGCAATCGGAAATTCAAACAAAAAAGATTTAGAAACTTACAAGGATAAAAGCAATTCCCCTATTAATAAAAGTGAGAACCATTTGGCGCTAACAGACCCCAGGCCAGACGATGAGCTAGAAATTGATCAAAAAATTGATTACGGAACGATAAACGATGCCCTTCAAATGGCGATGAAAGAAATTAAAAATTTGGATTGGGGAAAAATTGAAAAAAATATTAATAAAAGTCTTGAAGAAGTCAAAAAACAAAATTTATTTACAAATCAATCCAAACTTAACAAAGTTTTAAAAAATATTCCCCAGATTAAAATAAATACTGAAGCAACAGAGGCTCTGAAAAAATTTACACATTCTAAATATCAGAAAGTCGTATTTGATTCATTAAAAATTGTTGAGAATATGTTGTTAGCACAGAAAGCCACTCTATTTGCGGCTGCTCAGTCAGAAAGATTGCAGAAATTATTTGAGGATCCCTCATTCAAAAAGGTATTAAATCTCAGTGCTGAAATCAAAGATGCAATTAATTCTAACGTAAACAGGCAAACACTTAAGTTATAGTTCAAGGCATCCTCAAGGGGGGAAATAAAATAAAAAAAAGCCGCATAGAAATGCGGCGTTTGTTAAGAACCAGTGGTTCTGTAACCCCCAAAGAAAACGAGTTTAATATATTATAATTAGTTTTTTAAAGAGAGCACTTCTACTTCGCTATATTCAACATCTCCACTGAGACTCACATGTTTTAAACGATAGTATAACTTTTCCTTTTCATTTTTAATTTTGTCAAAATATCCATAGGCTTCCTTATCGCTTTTAGAAGGATCTGCTCCCAAAACATAAGCCACCGTCTTAAACTTTACGCCATCGTTACTTTTTTCAAGTTCAAAGTAATTGGCAGCACCTCCATTATCAGTTGACCAATTAACACTTACTTTAAGATCCGTTTTCACCACATGAAAATCAGTTATATTAATTTTCGCATTTTGATCCTGGGCATTAATTGCCTGAGTGAAGGTTACTGATAAAATCACCAACACTAATCTGAATATCATATTTCTTTTCATTGTATAATTTTTTTAAATTATTGTTTACAATGAATACCAGATAACTCGGATTTTAATAAAATTGGATTTGAGAGGGGCAAAAATTTCATTCACCCATATTATTTTCTACCTAAAAGAATTGATCTTCTACTTGATGAAATTTGAATAGCAATAAATAAGTCTTGGTTGAAAGCTGTTGATTACGGGAGTTCCGAAAATCAATCTAGAAAAGGTAAGTAGAAGCGTATAGTATTTATTCTTGCAGGTAAAATTTTGGTTCATTCCTTGTGTTTGAGGTTAAAAATCTATTTCTGATTTTTCTAAGAACAAAAGGGATTATTTTAACTAAAAATGAAGGCAGAGGTAATTGACTTCAGAATTATGGTGCAAACATAAAATGTAAAATTGGATTATGCAATACCGTAAAATTACTGTTTTATTAATTTTAGATATTTTTTACAATTATAACCATCCTATTAGATTAAATTTTATAGAAAAATAATATCAGAATCAATATTATTGTTTTTACTTAAATATTTTAGAAAAAATTAAATGATGTTCTTTGGTCAGGTATAGTATATCATCTCCTTCTAAGATCTCACTTCTGCATTTATTCGATTCGATTTTCATTTAGTTAAGGCAAGATATTATAAATGAAGTCCGCGTTACACACTTTCCCCAGTAGCAAATCCGAGTTCTGAAGCATTTCCCGGGTAAAAATTCAATATCTGCTACACAAAATTAAACAATACAAATTCGCAGAGTTGATCTATTGAGTCCGGTTAAAATGTTTATAAACGTTCAACTGGAAAACTCAATGGAAAATATACAACAAGGATCAACTGCCATAATAACATAAAGAAGCTAGGAGCAATAAATCCTTTAGTGATTTACAAGTAGGCAAAATGGCTCTTAAAATCGGAATCAAAATAAAATGCATCTTATATTATAAATGTAATAAACTATAACCAAAGCCAATTATTTTAATAATTTGATAATCAATCTATTAATGTTATAGATTCTATTTAAGTTATAATGAAAACGCCCTTAATTGAATCGAAGATTTTAATGAAATTTTTTATACATTACATAGGAAATTAAAAATTAGGTAAATTTTTTATAATATTATTAATCAATTAGTTAAATAAAATATCAGTTACCATTATATTTGACATAAAACATAATTATAACTTTTTAAATTATTACTAATGGTCTTAGTATCAAGAACGCTACCTTTGTATTGAAAAAAATTAAAAACGAAAAATGAAAAAGATTTGGTTTTTCTATTTTGCAGCAGTATCTGTATTATTGTCATGCTCCTCCCCTAAGGCTCTGGAGTATAAAACCTACCATAATTTTTCAATCCAGTCTTTAGGATTTACTAATACTTCCATCAGTCTCGATCTTGAATACTACAATCCTAACAATTTTGGAATGAGGTTAAAAAATACAGACCTGGATATTTTTGTTAATGGAAATCTATTAGGACACAGTGTAACGGATTCACTAATTTCTATTCCCAGGAAAGGCACATTTTTGGTTCCTGTGAAATTTAATGTAGATATGCAAAACGCGTTTAAGAACGCCTGGAATACGATAGTCGGTAAAGAAGTTTTGATTAGATTGTCGGGAAAAGTGAAGGTGGGTAAAGGAAATGTATTTATGAGTTTTCCGGTTGAATACGCATCAAAACAAACTTTTTCCCTGTTTTAAATACATCTGCCTTTAAATCAAAGGCCTGAAATTAGTGCAGAATGTAAATATTCGCTTTCAACTTAAAATTTAGCCTCTATTTCAGCTCTATTTTAAGGAAATAAATCCTGTTTGGGGACGAAAAATATTTGATTATTTTGGAATCGTATCGGTAATCGGAAGATGTCGGCAAGTTTTTGGTAAGTTGAAATAAGCCTTATCGGCTGTAACATCATCGGCATCATATCCCATATTAGCCAATTCTGTTTTAATGATTTCAATATTTGTACGGTCGGAATACCATTGAACTGTGACTGTTTTCTTTCGGAAGTCTGCGTTTACGGCTGCAACCCCATATACTCTTTTTAAATTATTGTCAATTCGTATTTTACATGCCTCACACTGCACGTTTGGAGTTTGGATGACAGCTTTCTCAATCGCTTTTTTTTGCGCATTTACTGTGGGCAAAAAGACGATTAGAGGAACAATTGTAAAAAATAGTGATCTCATTTGAACAAAATTTAAGATTACATATCAACGATTCCAGCCTGATGGATCTTTACGCCAGTTAAGTAAAGTTTTCAGTTCCTCTTCCTTTATTATGTTTTTCTCAACTGCCATCTCAATCAATGCTTGGTAATCAGTCAAAGAAATTAATTTTACGCCGTATTGATCAAAATTAATTTTGGCCTCATCAAATCCATAATTAAAAATAGAGACCATTCCTACGACTTCGAGGCCTGCTTTTCGCAAAACATCTACAACCTGAAGACTGCTTTTACCGGTTGAAATTAGATCCTCTACTACAACCACTTTTTTATTTTGCTCATAATAGCCTTCGATTTGATTTCCCAAACCGTGTTCTTTAGGTTTTGGCCTTACATAAATATATGGAAGCTTCAACTGATCGCTGGCCATTGCTCCCCATGGAATACCGGCAGTAGCAACTCCAGCTAATACCTCAGCCGTTTCAAAAGACTGAAAGATTACATTACACATCTCCGACTTGATAAAATCCCTGATAAAAGGAAAAGAAAGAATTTTTCTGTTATCACAATAAATAGGACTTTTCCATCCACTTGCCCAGGTGAACGGTTCCTGAATGCTTAACTTTATTGCATTAATTTGTAACAGTTTCTCAGCGATTGCTCTTTTATCAGTCATGCTGCGAAGATAATAAACCCGTATGAGCTACATAAAAATTTACTTTGAAAATAAGCCTGTTTTCTTATGTGATACCTTAACAAAGGAATTAATTGAATTGAGAGAAAAGGATGATACCATATTCATGGACAGCCTTTCTAACTATGATTTGCAATCCATGCCACGGGAAATCCAAAAACCAAATTTCAACCAGGGAATCATCTATAATGAAAATCTTGATGAACTGAAGTCCGCTTTTTTTGAGCATTTTACAATTATAAAAGCAGGAGGAGGTCTTGTTCGAAATAATGACGAAGAAATACTTTTAATTTTTAGAAGAGGAAAATGGGATCTACCGAAGGGTAAATTAGATGAAGGCGAATCTTTGGAAGAATGTGCTCTAAGAGAGGTAGCTGAAGAAACTGGTCTGACAAAAATTGAATTAGGGGAAAAAATATCAATTACCTATCACACTTATGTGGAAAGAGGTACTTTGATTTTGAAAGAGTCACATTGGTTTAACATGAAGGCTTTCGGAACGGGGCTTTTGATACCACAAACAGAGGAGGATATTTTAGAAATTATATGGGCAAAAAAGGAGAATCTTGCTAAGTATAAAGCGAACACTTTTCCTGCGATAATTGAGTTGCTTGATCTCGCATAAGATCATCTGTATCCGCTATTTTTTAATGGGAACAATCGCCACCGTCAATCGGCTAACAGAAAACAATTTTTCGTTTTCATCATAGATTTTAATGTCCCACACATGAGTGGACCTTCCTAAATGTAATGGTGTTGCAAAAGCGATAACGATGCCATCGGAGACACTTCTTAGGTGGTTGGCATTAATTTCGAGGCCAACACAGTAGAACTTATCCTGGTCAATTACCAATGCAGAACCCACACTTCCTATCGTTTCTGACAACACACAGGAGGCACCTCCATGCAAAAAGCCATAAGGCTGACGGGTTGTAGAATTAACAGGCATGGACATACGGAGAAAATCAGGTCCGATTTCGATCCACTTTAGCCCCAGAAAATCGGACATGGTATCGTGCCCATATTTACTAACATCTGTAATTGTTACGTCTTTATTGAACCAAATTGACATTGAAAAATATTTGAAGAATAGTAGGTATTAAACAGACCGAACCAATCCAGCATTGGCAATGGTTTCATTGACTACATCCGGTAAAAATTGGGAAGCATCTCCATTGTTGCGAAGCACATCTCTAATCAGCGTGCTGGCAATTGAAGTGTATTTAGGAAGACAAGTTAAGAAAACAGTTTCAACACTGTTCTGGAGACTCCTGTTCATATCAGCAATTGCCTTCTCATACTCGAAGTCATTGACGTATCGAATTCCCCTTAAAATAAAATTTGCGTTAACCGCTTTACAGCAATCTACGGTAAGACCATCGTATGCAAGTACTTGTATCCTCGGCTCGTCTTTATAAATTTCTTTAAGCCATTGCAATCTTTGTTCCTCAGAAAACATGGGAACTTTATTTATGTTTCGACCAAGCCCGATGTAGAACTTATCAAACAATGGAAGTGACCGGTCAATAATATCAGTATGTCCAAATGTAACAGGGTCAAAGGTTCCAGGGAATAGGCAAATTCTTTCCATTAAATTAAGATGTGATTGGTAATAAAATTAATTAAAATTTTGCTTGTTGCTGAGTAAATACAAGACTGCCATCCTAATGGCTACTCCGTTTTCCACTTGCTGAAGAATTATAGACTGGCTGGAGTCTGCGACATCACTATCAATTTCAACTCCCCTGTTGATGGGGCCTGGATGCAAAATCACAACTTCTTTGTTCAGGCTATTCAGTAACTCACTGCTTACTCCATACGCAAGATTATACTCCCTCAATGATGAAAACAAAACCTGGTTTTGCCTTTCCAATTGAATGCGTAAAATATTTGCGACATCGCACCATTGCAATGCTTTTTTTAGATTATACTCCACCCGGATGTCAAATGCTTTACTTATATGTTTAGGAATAAGTGTTGGCGGGCCAGCCACCATTACTTCTGCACCAGCCTTCTTTAATAAATAAATATTACTAAGCGCCACCCTGGAGTGCATTATATCCCCTACCAAAACAATTTTTTTCCCTTCTAATTTTCCGCATCTTTCTTTTATAGAAAAAGCATCCAACAAGGCTTGCGTGGGATGCTCATTAATTCCGTCACCGGCGTTTACTATTGCTACGGGAATATGTTTTGCTAAAAAATGCGGAGCTCCACTGGCGCTATGCCTCATCACAATCATATCCACTTTCATGGATAAAATATTATTTACAGTGTCCAGCAATGTTTCACCTTTAGAAACTGAAGAACTCGAAGCAGAGAAATTAAGGGTATCAGCACTCAGGCGCTTTTCAGCCAATTCAAATGAAATCCTTGTCCGGGTTGAGTTTTCGTAAAATAAATTAACGATTGTCGTATCCCGCAAGGAAGGAACTTTTTTAATGGGCCGTTGTAAAACTTCTTTAAATTGTTGGGCGGTTGAAAGAATTAATTCAATGTCACTTAGTTGTAATTCTTTAATGCCGAGGAGATGTTTGGTGGATAGTTGCATTAAAGGTCAAAGCTAATAGAAAAATATTTATTTTGATGCAGATCACAAAAAAATAAAACCATATTTACTTGAGTGGCTGTGTTTCAGGATATGGAATAAATCAGCAGGCTGGCTTTAGTGTCAATATAAATTCACCTCTTCCTTATCCCACTCCACTTTTACTTTTTGAGAAATAAGTGAATCGATTGCCTTGCCGCAATAGTCAGGTTGGATAGGAAGTTGCCGACTATATCTGCGATTTACCAATACACAAAGTTCAACTTTTTTGGGTCTGCCAAATGCCAATAAAGCATCCAATGCAGCCCTAATGGTTCTGCCGGTATATAACACATCATCAATCAGAATTACATTTTTTTCTTCCAAAGAAAATTCAATGTTGGTTTGATTTGGCGCATGAAGTTCAGTGCGAATATCATCACGATAAAATGTGATATCTAATTTGCCGTAAAGAAATTTTTCGTTAGGTCTTATTCTTTTTAATTCCTCAAAAATTCTGTCTGCTAAAAAAATACCCCGCGGCTGAAGTCCGATGAGTACCACGGAAGTTAGATCATCATAATTCTCAATCACCTGGCACGCAAGGCGCTCAATGATAATTTGAAGTTGGTATTTATTGAGAATTGTATTCATAAAATGAATGTCCACAAATTAAGAATTGCCACAGAAGGCGCCGTATTCATCTTATAACGCCAAAGCATTTTTAAAGAAACTTTCTATCAAAAAACCTATTTATCCTTCTCCATAAAAGGATATCTGTAATCTACTGCAGGAGTGAAAGTTTCTTTGATAGTACGGGCACTTAGCCAGCGATATAAATTTAAAATACTTCCGGCTTTATCGTTCGTACCACTTCCCCTGGCACCGCCAAATGGTTGCTGTCCTACAACAGCTCCTGTTGGTTTATCATTAATATAAAAATTACCTGCACTGTTTACTAATTTACGTGTTGCTAATTCTACAGCATAACGATCGTTAGCGATTACAGCTCCGGTTAGTGCATAAGGCGAAGTAGAATCAACTAATTTAATAGCTTCCTCAAATTTATTCTCATCATACACATAAAGAGAAAGTATTGGCCCAAATAATTCTTCACACATTGTGGTGTATTTTGGATCAGTAACTTCAATGACAGTTGGCTCAATAAAGAAACCTTCGGATTTATCGCATTTACCACCTACCAATATTTTTGCTCCTTTATCTTTTTTAACCTGCTTTAGATAACCTTCTAATTTGTCAAAACTTTTTTCATCAATCACTGCATTCACGAAACAACCAAAGTCCTCTACTGATCCGACCTTCATTGTTTTAATCTCAGCAACTAATTTCTTTTTTATTTCATTGGCAAGATTCGATGGAATGTATGTCCTTGAAGCAGCAGAACATTTTTGTCCCTGGTATTCGAAGGCTCCTCTGCAAAGTGCTGTTACCACTACATCTACATCGGCACTTTTATGAACCAACACAAAGTCTTTTCCTCCTGTTTCACCAACAATTCTTGGATAAGACTTATATATTTTAGTATTCTCCCCAATGTGTTTCCACATGTTGTTAAACACTCCTGTACTTCCTGTAAAATGAATTCCTGCAAAATCAGGATTATTAAAACAAACATCACCTAAGGTTGGGCCATCCACAAATACCAAATTGATAACACCATCAGGTAAGCCCGCTTCTTTAAAAACACGCATTAGCATTTGAGCGCTATACACCTGTGTATTTGCGCATTTCCAAACAACCACATTGCCACACATTGCTGCGGAGGTAGGTAGATTTCCTCCAATCGCAGTAAAATTAAAAGGAGTGATTGCCAACACAAAACCCTCTAATGGCCTATACTCCATCCTGTTTTTAATTCCTGCACCACTGATAGGTTGCTGGTTATAGATTTCACTTAAAAAGTGGACATTAAATCTTAGAAAGTCAATCATTTCACATGCAGCATCAATCTCGCCCTGGTAGGCGTTTTTGCTTTGTCCCAACATGGTAGTTGCAACAATTTCCGCCCGATATTTTGTAGCTAATAATTCTGCTGCTTTTAAAAAAATGTTAGCCCTGTTTTCCCAACTGGTATTCGCCCATTTTTCTTTAGCTTTCAATGCAGAACTAATTGCTTTTTTTACATGAGAAGAATCTCCAGAATGGAAAACACCCAACAGATGTTTTCTCTCATGAGGAGGGCGAATTTCTATTTTATTTCCCGTCCTTACTTCTTCACTTCCGATGTACATCGGCACATCAACTTTTTTACTCTTTAATTCTTTAATTACTTTTTTTAAAAGCGCACGTTCGGAGCTTCCGGGTGCATAGTTTAATACAGGTTCATTTTGAGGAAGCGGGTAATAGAAATTTCCAATATTCATTGTTATCAATTTTTACCGAAATTGAATTCGGTGTTTAGAATATAATTTATGAATGCATCAACGATGATTCAAATTTACTTCTTAAGATACATCACTTCTTTTACCAAATTCACTGTGCGTGGCACATCCGGTAAATAGGCAGCTACAAGATTAGGAGCGTAATGCATTGGCGCATCCAACGAGGTAATACGGCGAACCGGAGCGTCTAAATAATCAAAGCCTTCTTTTTGAATCCGATAAGCAATTTCCGAAGACACGGAAGCGAAGGGCCATTGCTCTTCAACAATTACCAGACGATTTGTTTTCTTTACAGATTCTAATATAGTGTGCCAATCCAATGGCCTTATAGTTCTCAGATCAATTACTTCAGCACTGATATTTTCCTTTGCAAGTTCATCCGCCGCACCCAAAGCCACTTTCATCATCTTATTGAATGATACGATAGTAACATCTTTTCCTTCGCGGACTACATTAGCTTTACCAATAGGAATCAGGTATTCTCCTTCAGGAATCATTCCCTTTTCGCCGTACATCACTTCACTCTCCATAAATATTACAGGATCATCATCGCGAATAGCACTCTTTAATAAGCCCTTTGCATCGTAAGGATTACTAACAGAAATTACTTTCAAACCAGGGATATTTGCATACATGGCTTCGTAAGCAGTAGAATGTTGCGCACCTAATTGCCCGGCACTTCCATTGGGTCCTCTGAAAACGATTGGACATCCAACCTGTCCACCGCTCATCGCCAGCATTTTAGAAGCAGTATTTAATATTTGGTCCAGAGCAAGATTTGCAAAGTTCCAGGTCATATATTCCACAATGGGTCGAAGTCCATTTTGAGCAGCACCCACAGCAATTCCTGTAAAACCTAACTCAGCAATCGGAGTATCTATAATCCGTTTTGCTCCAAATTCTGCCAGCATTCCCTGACTAACTTTGTAGGCTCCATTATATTCTGCAACCTCTTCACCCATTAAAAAAACACGATCATCGCGCCTCATCTCTTCCTGCATGGCCTCGCGCAATGCTTCTCTAAATGCAACTTCTTTCATCAGTAAATATTTGTTTAAATAGCTTAAAAAATTCTTTTTAGGAGAATTTATTTATTAAAATGAACCGCAAAATTATCGGTTAAAAGGCACATAATCAAAACTCATTATCATCATCTTTTTTATAAATGATGAAAAAAAAATTAAATAGAAACCTGGTTTCAACTAAACTCCTTCTAATGGAGAAGTTCGCTAAGCTTAGCGATTAATTTTTTCCCGAAAATATTTTTCGCAATAATAATTCCATCTTTATCTATCAACACATTTGAAGGAATGGCCTTGATTCCGTACAACGCTGACGTTTCATTTTCCCATCCGTTTAGTGTAGAAACCTGATGCCAATTTAAATTATCATCTTTGATTGCCTTGATCCAGTTCTGCTTTTTAGTATCATAGGATACGCCCAAAACCGTGAATCCTTTATCACTAAATTGTTTAAAAGCCTTCACAATATTTGGATTTTCACGCCGACATGGTCCACACCAACTTGCCCAAAAATCAATCAAAACATAGTTTCCTTTCAGAGATGATAAACTAAGACGAATGCTATCTGTAGTGAGCTGGTTTATTTCCGGTGCTTTGTTTCCCACCGCTACAGACGCATACACATCAATCATCTTTTTGATCTCTTTTCCCTTTGCTGAGTTTTTAATTTTCTTATCTAATAAATTAAATATTGGCTCTACGTCATTTGCTTCTGCATAATAACTGAAGTTCTCTACTATCGCCATTGCGCCCCGCATTGAGCCCGGATTATCCTTCACAAAATCCGCTACCACTTTTCTTTTTTCTTTTAAAATTTCGTTATCAAGTTCCTCCAAACTGTCCAATATTGCTGTATTCTTTTCTTTATAAGCTTTTTCATAAATAGCACTGTTAGCAGCCTCTCTTCGTAAAATAATATCCATCCGGTTTTTCAATAATTTATCGTCATCATTAACCGGAGAATTTTTAACCATCAATAATTTTAAGGAGTCTCCCCTACCAACAATCGAGATTGATATAGGTTCAATATAAAAAGTAAAGAAGTCATTTTTCCTTTCAGGAATTGTGAGCGTAGCAAAATTCGGTGAAGGAACAAGCCCTGTGAATTTAAAATTCCCATCTTCAATTTGTGTTGAAAGATTTATGGTTTTCCCCTGTTCATAAATATTCAGATTAATAGTACCGGATTTTATTTTCTCCAGTTTTCCTGTAATTACAAAAGCTGAATCTTGTGCTTTCGCAGAAATCAGGAAAAAAGTAATTGAAAAGAAAACCAATGATATTTTTTTCATACAAATTTTTTATATTGACCTAAAAAGTTTTAACCCATCAGATATTTATGAATTCGTTTCTTTCTTATTTTACTTATATTATGCAGAAATCATGATTTAAAATTATGCAAAGAGAAGAGTAGATTATTGCCAAATATATTTAAAAGGCAAATAAGGAATTCCAATGGTGCGAAAGGTAATATTTTCTGTTCCTAAATAAATTTTAAAAATAATCAAACGGGATTCAATTAAAAAAGCGGCCTAATTTTTAAGCCGCTAAAACATGAACAACGCAAATATTTTTTAAAAAGGTAAATCGTCTGCTGGTTCTTCTACTTGAGAAGGTTTGTCCTGAGAATTTGAATTACCTGAAGACGATGCATTTGAAGAACCGGAATCTGACTGACTGCTTTCTGTATTACCACCCAATAGTTGTAAATTAAAAACGCGCAATCTTAAAGTAGCGGCAAGTTGTCCCTCTTTATTATTGTAGGCTTCGGCCTCTGGAATGCCTTCTACATATACAGTTTTGCCCTTAGTTAAATATTGAGCTACAGCAGTTCTGTCTGTCCAATAGGCGCAGTTTACCCATGTTGTACGCTCCTTTAAATTGCCTGCAGAATCTTTAAATTTTTCGGAATGTGCCACGTTGAAATTGATGACATGCTTGCCGTTAATTTCTTTTGTTTCGCAGTCGCGTCCCAGGTTGCCAATAACTTGTAATTTGATCATAAATGTTGTTTTAAATTGTTAATCGATGTATCTGAACGGCTTCATTTAAATAGTATAAAATGAAGCAAAATCTAATGAGTAATCACAAACATAAACCTTTTTATTAATTCATTTTCTTCTTCAATGAAGTGACCTGGTCTTGCAAATTGCTTACTAAATTTACCAGAGAATCAACATCCCACCTTTGTTGATGCGTTACTTTATTAATGACTGCCTGTGCCTGCCACATTTCAAGTACATCCGCTGTCTGCACCTGGTATGGTTGAAAAGCCGGATTATCACTAACCAAAGTCAATTTACTGGTATTCTTATTACTCTTTACTACTCTCTTATATACAATTCCCTCACTATTACTTACTACTATATAAGCGGCATTGTTTTTTATGTTATCTATCTTTTCCACTTTTTCACCAACGATAATACTTCCGCTTGGCGTAGGCATCATGCTGTCTCCAATAATTTCAAAAGCTCTATAAGAACCTCCTGAAAGCATTGGTAATGTAAATGTATTTAGTTCATCAATAAATTCGCTATCACCATAGCCGGCTAAATAACCCGCTGCTGCTTTTACCGGAACAAAATGAATGATATTGCGATCTGCACTCATCATCTTCATTTGCCTTCTTTTAGAAAGATAACTTGCTCCTGTAGTCTCACTAAGGTCTTTCAACAAAAGTTCGTCGAGAGAAACTTTAAATATTTCGCTCATCGTTGTCAGCACTTCTAATCTGGGATCCGCTCGCTCTTCTTCATAAGCTCCTATTAAGGAACGTTTTATTCCAAGCTTATTTGCGAATTCTTCTTGTGTCCATCCGCGAAGTTTGCGTAAATATTTTAAATTCTGGCCTGACTGTGACATGGTAAACTAATTTATTTAGAGCAAATATACTAATATATTTAGTTTAACAAAATAATTTTTATTTTATTTTTTTAATATTTACGAAGCAAGAATTGAAACAAATTTTTAAGAGCGGGAAAATTGAAGGAATAAAAATTACTTCGTCAACTTTTCAGTTAATTTTATTACCACAGAAAAATGAAATTGATCAATGTATAGTTATGAAGATTTTGTAAATGCGGAGCTTGAACGTTGGCAAACGAAAATGCTTCGGAGGCCTTCGTTTTTAAATCGACTGTCTAAGAAAATTCAAGTAAAAATCAATTCATGGATTCCGGAAAAAGTTCATAATGCAATTACAGTAACCATAAAGCAAATGATCAGAGGCGTACTTTTTGGCGCAAAGCATACCTCCTCAAACCCTTTACCAGCCAGTGATTTACAAACTATTGAAATTGCGGTTCAGAAAAAAATTGATTTCTATAGAAAAACTGCTGCAATAGAAGGGGGTGTAACCGGAGCTGGCGGCATCCTTCTCGGATTAGCAGATTTTCCGATTCTAATCGCCATTAAAATAAAATTATTATTTGAAATTGCTGTGCTGTATGGCTTCGATATTAAAGATTATAAAGAAAGAGTTTATCTCCTTCATATTTTCGAATTGGCTTTTTCAAGTGATTTACACCGAACGAATGTTTTTCTAAAAATGACAAATTGGGAAGAGAAAAAAAATAGTCTTCCGGAAAATATTGATGAATTTGATTGGAGAAGTTTTCAGCAGGAATACCGCGACTATCTTGACCTGGCAAAGTTGGCTCAACTCATTCCTATAATTGGAGCACCTGTTGGAAT
>JBDSHT010000229.1:0-3490 GCA_039918315.1 Ginsengibacter sp.
GCAGACGATCGAATTATAATTATGCCGGGCTCTGGTGTAAAGGCTTCTAACATTATTGATATTGCAAAAAGTACGGGTGCCAAAGAGTTTCATAGTTCGGCAAGCATGGGCTTGGAAAGTAAAATGAATTATACAAACACATTGATGAATGAATATCTAAGCTATGTTTCAGTAAATGAAAAGGAGGTTAAAGAAATGGCTATGCTTCTGAAAAAATATGATGGACCAAAATAGTTGTAAGAAATAGAATTCTAAAAATTTCCCTAACGCACATCTTCTCTTTCTTCAACAATTGTAATAACAGTATTCTGGAGAGCTTCATCAATCATCACCTGGCACGATAACCTTAACCCTTCACGTTGCACCGCACACTTTTTTAAAGTGCTTGCTTCATTTCTTTCCATTGGGGCTAAAACATTTTTTGAAGTAATCTCCACCAGGCAGGTACCACACCGCCCGATGCCTTTGCATTCACCAAAATCTTCTACGTAAATTTTTTCGTTGATAAGCACCATAAGGTTACGAAACTCCCCGCTATGGCAGCTTACAGCAATACTTTCATCGAAATATAAAATTGTAAAATGAATGTTTTGTAATGGAGTGATCATCAAATTTTAAACATTAATATTGATGGTTTACAAAGATTTACTTCTCACCCAAAACTCATCTTCATACAAATCCTTCAATGGTTCATCTGAAATCTTAAGACCAATATTTTCTAATTGCAGCTCAGTCAGGTTTTGTTCAAGGTGTGGAAATAAAATCCGTTCCTCATATCTCACGTGAGCATCTACAAGGTCTGCAAGTCGGGCAAGTTCATCACCTAAATCTTCTTTATCGGAAACTAAAACTGCTTTTATAAGTCTCAAAATTTCAACATGATCGCTTTTAGCCTTTTGAACTTTGTCATCCTGAAGTGGTTGAAAAAGAATTTCTTCCTCTTCATTGAAGTGATGTTCCATATGACTGTCAAGGAAATATTTGACATAATTAACCATCCTTTCCTGCGAAATATGTTGCTTGATTCCCTGGCGAAGTTTCCAGCAAAACATAAGACTCGCATGATGGTCGCGCGAGAGTTTCGCTATATTCTCATTTCTTTTGATTGGCTTTTTTTCCATGATACTGCATCAATGTTTATGAGCAAAGATAGTCATCCGTTTTTTTTAAGGATGAGTTTGTCCTTTTATGGAATAAGAACTCAAGAAGATTTTTTGTAGATGGACGGCAATTCCCATTGAAAATGCACTGATAATATTCTAACTAAGAAAACAATTAAAATAGAAATGGCTTCATTGATTTCTACATTGATATTGGTATATCCTAATAATATATAGACACTACCGCCAACAATGCAAGCTGTTGCATAAATTTCTTTTTCAAAAATCAATGGAATATTATTCAATGAAATGTCGCGAATAATTCCTCCAAAGCATCCGGTGACGGTACCCAACGCTATACAAATACCTGGATGCAGTCCAAAAGCCAATCCCTTTTGCAATCCAAGAATGGTAAAAAATCCAAGTCCTATAGAATCAAATACTAATAAAGTTTTTTGGAAATTTTTAAAAATAGAATCTTTAAAAATAATGACTACGATCACTGATGATAAAATGATCAGGCTGTAATTTATATTCCTGATCCAACTCACCGGCAAATCACCAATCATCATATCCCGCACCGTGCCTCCACCAATCGCAGTAATAAAAGCAATTATAAGAACTCCAAAAACATCAAGCCTCTTTTGCAACGCGGCATACACGCCAGACACCGCAAAAGCTACAGTTCCCAATATGTCAATAATCTGGAGAAATTCGTGTTTCATATTTTTTAAATCCCTTGAAGTAACAGGATAAAACTAACTCAATTACAGAATAAAAATTTGCAACGTCAGTTTATAGTTCAACAGGTAATTTTTTCCCAATACCTAATTCCCGTCTTATTATTGGAGCTACTTTATCTCCAAACAATTCAATAGAACGCATGGTTTTTTCATGAGGCACATTGCCCACGCTTGCCTGTGCAAAAAACCGTGTGTTGCCAAACAGTTCATGCTCATATAAAATTTTATCGATCACCTGCTGCACACTTCCCACCATTAAAGCACCCTTTGGCGCACGTGAATAATCAAACTGCGCCCTGGAAAGTGGTGACCAGCCTCTATCGCGACCTACACGATTCATCATGGCCGCATAATAAGGATAAAATTCATCTCCTGCCTTTTGGGAATCCTCTCCAACATAAACGTGATTATTGATTCCGATCTGTAGTTTTGAAATATCTCTTCCCAATTTCTTTGCGGTGGATCGGTATAAATTTACAAAAGGTACAAACTGCTCAGGCAGCCCACCAATAATTGCCAACATCAATGGCAGATCCAGCGTTGCCGCCCTCACCGCTGATGTAGGAGTGCCTCCGGCTGCGAGCCAAATAGGAAGTGAATTTTGTAAGGGTCGCGGATATACTCCAAGGTTTTCAAACGAGGGCCGATGCTTACCTTTCCATGAAATAGTTTCCTGTTGATTCAGTTGAATCAGGAGATCTAATTTCTCGGTAAACAATTCGTCATAATCCTGGAGATCGTATCCAAACAACGGATATGATTCTATAAATGATCCCCGCCCCGCCATAATTTCTGCACGGCCATTGGACAACTGATCGACAGTTGCAAATTGTTGAAATACCCGCACAGGATCGTCTGAACTAAGCACCGTTACTGCACTTGTGAGTTTAATATTTTTTGTAACAACCGCAGCGGCTGCCAAAATTGTAGATGGAGATGATACTGCATAATCGGGCCGGTGATGCTCACCCACTCCAAAAACATCAAGACCCAGTTGATCCGCCAACTGTATTTCTTCCAGCAAATTTTTAATTCGCAGATTCGTGTTGATTGCTCTGCCTGCGGATTCAGGATACACATCTGCAAAAGTTATTAACCCTAATTCCATGTATTTAAATTTATTAATTCAAAAAAGACTTTTATTCAGAAATACAAGATAAATAGTTTGAAAATCAAAGATACAATAGTACAAACAGCTATACCTGTATAGGGGATAACATTAAAGCGTGTACGATTTTTTAGGGAGAAGAAATACCTTAATTTTTTCTTTCTGTCGAATAGTAGGAATCGCCTTCCGTAAGTATGTAAGGTTTCTGTTTTTTGAAGTCTTTCCAACTTGCGTTCAAGGCATCTAAAAAAATTTGTGGAGATTGTTCACCGTGAATTGCCTGCTTTTTATTTATAATAAAAAAGGGGGCTTCCGTTATTTTAAGGTTTTTTGCCTTCGTTTCATCTTGCCTAACTTCCCTGGAAAATGCGTCAGACTCCAGCGCATCTTTTAATTTTTTCTTATTCATTCCGAGAGAAATGCCGATGGCAAGAAGTGTTTCGAGATCGTCAATATTCTTTCCTTCTGAAAAGTAATTTTTAAACAAACTTTCAAACGCTTCCGCCGCTACTCCATCAGATTTTGCAAATTGAATAAGC
>JBDSHT010000230.1:0-7106 GCA_039918315.1 Ginsengibacter sp.
GATTCTTGCCATACGTAAAAAGTGTTTGGCTTTTTGCTGAAATAAAAAATGAGATAAAAAGAAATAGCAGGGGGGCTTTTTTCATTAAAAGTTTTTATAAAACAGGATTACAATGACATTAGTTTAAGGCTTGGAGCCTGTATCACCCGGTGATTTATTATTTATTTTTGCCTGTAACACTTCATCCATTTGCTCCAAGGTTAGCTTTTTTGCAACGATCCTTTTTTCCTTATCTAATAAATAAATAGTCGGTGTTTGTATTACATCGTATAATTGTTTGTAAGAAGGTTTCTTCGTGTCCTCATTGGCTTTCTTTTGCGCTTCACTTTCGTACACATTGTTCCAGTCCTGCAGATTATGCTCTTTAACGAACTCCTTCCATTTATCCAATTCATGTACTTCAGAAAGTACCGCGTAAATCTTCACGCCTTCCTTCTTCCACTTGGCCACATAAAAAGAATCCATTCTCGGAATTTCTGTACGGCAATGTCCGCACGTAGGATCCCAAAAAGCTACAACGGTATAATCTGCCTTAATATTATACAACGATGAAGACGAACCTGAAATACCAGTCATCTCAAGGTTTGCTGCTTTCTCGCCAACGAGATTAGACATTACCATATATGCCCTGTTGGAGATGGCTGTGAGTTGTTTCTCGTTGAGCCAGTTTGTAATTCCTTTGGAATGATATTTTTCAAATAAATGTACAAACACTTTATCCTGGCCCATGTATTTTGGGTTGATGTATTCATCAGTAAGCCAGTTCAATAAAAATTTATACATCTCCGGTTCCGACCGTGATAATAATATTAAATAGTCGGATTCTTTAATCACAGAATCCGGATCCGGAGAAACTACCTGCCTGAAAAATCTTTCAACTTTTGGAACAAAAAACGGTGTTCTGATAATTCGTGCATCCATGAATGTTATACCATCCCAATAATGCTTTTTATAATATTGATAGTTCTCCAAAGAGTCTTTTCTTGTAACCGGATGATTGTTCAAAACCTTTGGCTCCCTCATGCTGGTAAGCAATGAAGAAAGCATTGCGTTTGGGTTTTTGCTGATAAGATTATCCCGGTAATTATTTAATTCGCTATTAAGTTCATTGTATTTTTTTTCGTGTTTAATACTGTCGGCTTTTGTAGTTGCTTTTTTAAATGC
This sequence comes from Ginsengibacter sp., assembly GCA_039918315.1. Taxonomy (GTDB): domain Bacteria; phylum Bacteroidota; class Bacteroidia; order Chitinophagales; family Chitinophagaceae; genus Ginsengibacter. Next base: position 1,165 of record JBDSHT010000230.1, read on the forward strand.
TTCCGTTTCCTGTTGCAACTCTGCTCCTTTGGCTGCGGCGTATTTTTGATATTGTTGAAACAGGATATTCTCTTTCGATCCAATAACACTTGATTTATTCACCAGATCTGAAGTATCAGCCTTTATGGTAATCACCTGCTCCTTATCAACTAAAAAATCAAATAATTTATTTTTACCGGGGAACACAATCGAATACACTCCCGATTGTAAATTTTCCTTCTTTTGAAAAATGGCAATACCTTTTGAATTCACCACAGCCGAATCTTCCACGTTCATATTTTTACCATAATAATAAATCAGGTAAGCGATGCCACTATTATATTGCGGTGCTTCAAGAGTAACTTTAAAACCCTGTGCCTGGGTAAATAATCCACTAAGAACAAAAAACAGGAACGTAAAAAAATGTTTCATGGGTAAAAATATTGATAACAAAAATATTCAAATTGTATTTTAAAAAAAGTGGGTGTAAAATACTTAACATTTTACATAAGAGATTGCGGTCATCAATTACAACTGTTATTTTTGCTGCGTGAAAAAAAGAAAACGATTTACAATTGAAAATATTGAAGTGACCGGTTACGCAGCAGAAGGGAAATCACTCGCAAGAGTAGATGGTAAAGTAATTTTTATCGAAGGCGCCGTTCCCGGAGATGTGGTGGATGTAAGAATAACACGCAACAAAAAAGATTGGGCGGAAGGAAAAGCCAGCCAAATAAAAGAATTCAGTGCAGACAGGGTTACACCATTTTGTATCCACTTCGGAATATGTGGAGGATGCAAATGGCAGATGCTCCCTTACGATAAACAATTACAGTATAAAGAGCAGGAAGTTCGTGATGTGATGAAAAGAATTGGTCACCTGGAAGGCTTACCAGTCTTGCCAATAATGGGATCAGAAAAAACAATTCATTATCGGAATAAACTTGAATTTACTTTTAGCAGTAAAAGATATTTAACCGAAGATGATTTAAAAACATTGGGAGATGATGAGTGGCCCGGTGGTGCATTAGGCTATCATGTTCCAAGATTGTACGATAAAATTATTGACATCCAGGAGTGCTGGTTAATGGATGATGTAAATAATGAAATTAGAAATACGCTTCGCGAATATTCGCTCCAAAATAATTTAAGTTATTACGACATTAAAGAGCACACAGGGTTTCTGAGGAATATTGTTTTGAGGTATTGCACTACCGGTGAATTGATGGTGAATATTATTTTTGCTCATGATGATGAAAAGGAAATTCAAAAAATGTGTAAATACCTTTTGCAGAAAGTACCTTCTATCACTACATTATTGTACACCATTAATCAAAAGTGGAATGATACCATTTATGATTTAGATCCCAAAGTATTTTCAGGCAAGGGTTATGTGATTGAAAAACTTGCGAATTTCTCTTTCAAAATATCACCTAAATCTTTCTTTCAAACCAATACCCAACAAGCCGAAGCGCTTTATAAAGTGGTGGAGGATTTTGCTGATCTTAAAGGAGAGGAGACCGTTTATGATTTGTATTGCGGCACAGGAAGTATTGGAATATTTTTAAGTAGTTCAGCAAAAAAAATAATTGGAGTAGATGTAATTGAAGAGGCTATTAACGATGCAAAAGAAAATGCTTTATTAAACAATCTTTCACATACTTCCTTTTTTGCCGGCGATGTAATTGAAGTATGTAACGATAAATTTTTTGAATTACATGGCCGCCCGGATGTTGTAATTATTGATCCGCCACGTGCAGGGCTGCACCCAAAGCTTGTTCAAAAATTGATAGACATCGCTCCGAAGAAAATGGTGTATGTAAGTTGTAACGTTGCCACTCAAGCGCGCGACTTACAAATGCTTTCAGAGAAGTTTATTGTAGAAAAATTACAACCTGTGGATATGTTTCCGCATACGCATCATATAGAATGTGTTGCGTTGTTACATGTAAAAGATGAATCAGCAGTATTATAAATACCGGGCAAAAAAAAGCCTTTGTAAATAAATCTACAAAGGCAAAAAAAATAAAAAGCTGTAGGGGAAGGGATCGAACCTTCACGAGGCAGTTAGCTGTAGCACAAAGTTCAGTGGTCGACCCTGGTCGAATCAATATCGCTATTGAGACGGCTCTATGCTACGTTTATCCTGTGACCCTCACCCCCGAGACAAGAGGGCATGTCTGCCAAAAATTTCATCACCCCACAATGTTTAAGAACTAATCTTATGCAAATCTAAACATTGAGTCTTTAATAGACAAATCTTTTAATAAAAATGGAATAAATATAGAATCTGTTCAAATAAATTGCTATTTTTATAAAAAAAATTAAAACAAAAACTTTTTTATGGCTTCTAAATCTAATATCGATAAACTCGATTTGCAAATCATTCAGGAGATGCTTGAGAATGCTGACACACCTTATGCAGAATTGGGTAAGAAATTATTTGTCAGTGGTGGCACTATCCACGTCCGCATTAAAAAACTGGAAGAACTTGGAATTGTTAAAGGTAAAAGATTAAAAGTAAATCTTAAGCAATTGGGTTTTGATATTACAGCTTTTGTTGGCGTGTTTTTAGAAAAAAGTTCTTTATATGATGTGGTTGCCAAAGAACTAGAAAAAATTCCAGAGATCGTTCGGCTGAATTACACCACTGGGAATTACAGCATGTACATCGAAATTGTTTGTAAGGATATCAATCAGCTTCGTGGGATTTTGCATGATGGTCTGCAAAAAATTAAGGGCATTGAACGCACTGAAACTTTAATATCTCTTGCTGAAAGTTTTAATAGAAGTGTAAAGGTGAGCGATGTGGAGCAGTAGTTTCGTTGTACTCATCGACTTTTAATTACCGCAGATATTTATCATCCTCGTACATCGAGTGCATCCCTGAGACCATTTCCTAAAAGATTAAATGCAAGCACCAGAATCATTATGGCAATGCCCGGTGCCAAAGCAAGAGCCGGATTATTCGTGATAATAAAATTGTAATTCTCTTTAATCATTAATCCCCAACTTGGCGTAGGAGGTTGTATGCCGATTCCCAAAAAGCTTAAACCAGCTTCGATAATAATAGCACTCGCAAAATTGGAAGCAGCTAACACCATAACGGGGCCTAGTACATTCGGCAGAATATGTTTAATAATGATTCGCATATCCTTTAAGCCAAGCGCTTTGGCCGCCTGAATGTATTCCATTTCGCGCAAAGCAAAAACCTGCCCGCGCACTACACGGGCTACTCCTACCCACATTGTGAGACCGACAGCAATGAATATTTGCCAAAAGCCTTTACCCAACGTAAGTGTAATTCCAAAAACCAATAATAACGTCGGCATACTCCAAATTACATTAATGAACCACATAATAATGTTGTCCACCTTACCACCAAAATAGCCGGCCGAAGCACCTAAAATAATACCGATTGAAAGAGAAATTAAAACAGTTATTAAACCTACTGCAAGGCTTACACGAACTCCGACAATCAGGCGGCTAAGAATGTCGCGGCCAAACTTATCAGTACCAAGCCAGAAGGTTTTTTCAGAAATAAAATTTTTGTTGGGTAAAACATTTTTAGAAAATACCTGTAACTCTTGTAATCCTTCGTCAATGTATTTTTGAACATACACCGAATCTCCACGACTCGCATAACTGTTAATGGGTATCCATAAATATTTATCTTCTTCACCAAAAAGTAAACGTTGAAAAACGCTGGTTTGTTCAACATCTTTTTTCTTTTCTAATTTAATAAAAAGCTGTGAAAACCCGGGTTTACGTGCCTGTATTTCCACAATTTGCCTGTCGGCATCCGGCGTGTTATCAGTTCCTAAAAAATAAGCAAAGATTCCAATCAGTACTGACAGGCAAATGATTATTAAGCCCGTCATAGCTCCTTTATTTTTTTTTAGTCGCCGCCAGGCTTGCTCAGAAAATGAAAAGGAGTTTTGCATTTGTGTATCGTTCCGTCGAATTTTTACTGTTGAAAAATAAGTTCTAAAAATAACTAAAAAATGACCGGAGCAAGGTGAAAAGATAAAAGAATTTCCGCAGTCGATTGTAAACCTTCAGTAAAAAAGCAGTAACTCATTTTAATTATTCATATACTTTTTGGAAATTATAATCGTTATAGATTATTGGTAATTTTTAGCATAATACGGACACGCCGAAAACCGGTAAAAAAGTAGGCAATTAAACATAATCAAATGAAAAAGAAAATTCTCTTCTCTCTGGTTTTTATGGCTTCAATTGCCGCTACGGCAAATTTATATGCACAGGAAAATGCACGGCCTGATCTGAAAGTAAAAACCAAGAGCAATATTAAAAATGATAAAGTTTCAATCGTTAAAATCACAAGCACTGACGAGGGCTGCAGCATTGTCGTAGGAAATGAAATTGTTTCACCGAGAGATGCCGCGAGCGGGCTGCCTACCGGAAAAAGAATGCACAAGCCTTTTGTAATTACGAAGGAATTGGGTGTAAGTTCTAAAGACAATGGTGTAACAGAGATAAAAACTCCGAGGGATGCCGCTTCCGGTCAGGCTACTGGCAAAAGAATGGCAGGAGGTCCCATCGGAGGCATCGTTGTGAAAGGAGGTAAAAATCCAGGCGGGGGACAATTTAATAATCTTGTAGTTGAAGATGGTCAATTTACTTTACCCGCAGATTGCCCTGATGGAGAATATACCATGATACTTTCATGGAGTTGGGGAGCATCCAATTCCGGCTCTGCAAAGCAATTGGTAAAATCATTTAAGCTTACAATGGAAAATGGTGTTTGCAAAGGCATCAACGAAGCAGGAGTAAGATAAATACTCAAATAACCAGAATAATAACTTTCATCACCTTCTTTTTTTTAAAATTACAACCCCAACAACTGATGCGTTTCTCAAAACGTGAACATTCAAAATTGATTTTTATAAAACATCTTATAACTCTGATTTTTCTATTTCAGTCAGCAAGTGTGTTTGCGCAGCAGGATGTGATATTTAAAAAGGATAGCACAGAAATACGATGTAAAATTTTAAAAGAAAAAAAGGATAAATACTTTTATGCGTTTGTTGACTCTGCAAACAACGTGGCGAAGGCTACGATATCTAAATCATTTGTGGATTCTGTGCAATACAATAAGTACGATTCAAACTTAGTAAGCAATGCAATATTCAAAAGTGAGGAAGTAAATAATGCCGATAATACTGACGAGGATTCACCGGCAAAAGCATACCAATTTTATTTTGGTATTGGATTAAATGTCGGTCACATCCTCGAATTAAATCCTCCGTCGGGAAGCGATAAAAAGTCGTTTTCGGGAACATGTGCTCTGGACCTGGGACTAAACTATTTAAAAGAAGGCAATCGCTTTTCCATGACGAACGAACTGCACTGGACACTCTCAGTTCAGAAAGCCGGATTAACCTCTGCTGCACATCTGCAAAGATCTACAGACGACTTGAGTACCCTTCATGATTTTTCGCTGGCGATGAATAAAAGCAACAAATGGAATTTCAATTTAATTGCTAAGACCAACACTTCAATATTCACCATTTTTGATGGAGATTTCTTTAAAGATTTTAATAACAACGGAAAAACTCAGGGCTTCCTCAATCCTTATTCAGTCACACTTTCACCCGGTTTAAAATATCAACCTAATGACTATTTCCGTTTGTCTATTTCGCCGTATTCAGTAAGCATCTATGGGCTAACGAACCAGCAAATTGCCAACACAGGCTTTTACACCCAGACCCACGACATCAATAATAATTATGACTTATTTGAATTTAAACAATTGGGTGCAGAACTAAATATCTGGTATGACAGGAAAGTAAAAAATTGGCTGGAGATGCAGTATCGCCTGGGAATTTCTTCAGACTATTTTACAAACATTGCAAGAAATGGTTTAGTTGATGGATTATTTATTACCAAAGTAAAACTCATTAAAAACGTTTATTTAAGTCATAGGGCATCTTTGAAAG
>JBDSHT010000231.1:0-4070 GCA_039918315.1 Ginsengibacter sp.
ATGATTTTTATGATTCAATGATTCGTATGATTGGATTAAGCGGTCATGAACGTGAAAGAGAAATTCGATCAGTGTAGGAACATAATCCAATGAATCAAACAAATCCTGTAAATCATGGTTCAGACAAGAACCCCTCAGTCAATCAATAAAATCTGAGGTCTTTTTTTATTTTTATATTTTACCTTTAATTCTCAAACCAATGTGGTTTCCAACTTACCTGTGATATCACTTCGACCAGAATTTTATTTTATTTACTCACCAATAAATTGCAACAAAAATGAAAAAAAGAATGGTATTTTTTATGTGCACCTGTCTTCTCATATTTAGTTCTTCCTCTTATTCGCAGGTAAAAAAAGAAACGACAACCGTAAAAATTGCCACCAGTCAGGAAACGAAAATTAATTTTAAAGAGCCCCAAAAATCAGTGACTCATTCAAGCGTTACTGTGGAAGGCAAGAAGATAGATTACGAAGCAGTGGCTGGCACGCTCGTTTTAAAAAATGACATAGATACACCCACCATCAGTATTTCTTATGTGGCCTATTTTAAAGAAGGAGAAAAAGATAAATCGCAGAGACCACTAACTTTTATATACAATGGAGGTCCCGGCAGTTCTACTTTATGGCTTCACATGGGTGCATGGGGACCACAGCGTGTGGCACTAAACGACACTAAGCGCACGAAGGCACCTTATAAAACAGTAAACAATGATTATAGCCTTTTGGATGAAAGTGATTTGGTTTTTATAGATGCGCCGGGTACCGGTTTCGGTGAAGTAATTACCAAACAAAAAGGTGGTGCCGGTGAAGGAAAAGACTTTTTTGGCATCGACCAGGATGGCCAGGCTTTCGCTGATTTTATTGTAAAATTTATATCTGATTTCAACCGATGGAATTCTCCTAAATATTTATTTGGTGAAAGTTATGGAACCTTCAGATCGGCTGTGGTGGCTGATTTGCTGCAGAGTCGTCATAATGTTGGTTTGAATGGTGTGATTCTTTTATCGCAACTTTTGGATTATGGAAACATGTCCGATGCCGCTAAACTTCACCCCGGCAATGATCTTGCTTACCAATTGGTACTTCCTTCATTTGCAGCCACTGCATGGTATCATCATAAAATTCCAAATGCACCACAGACACTGGAGCCATTTTTAAAAGAGGTAGAACATTTTGCCATGAATGAATATGCGCTTGCTTTAAATAAAGGTGCCATGATTGATGAGGCGTCATTTAATAAAACCGCGGAACAATTACATAACTATACCGGGCTGTCAGTGGAGTATTTACGCAAAGCCAATTTGCGGGTTACAGGTCCGCAATTTGAACAGGCATTGCTAAATAAAAGTGATGAAATTACGGGACGTCTCGATTCACGTTTCACAGGGGCGGCTAATAATCCATTGAGCGAAACTCCAGATTATGATCCGATGGACTCCTATATTGATGCGGCTTTCACTTCTACCTATAATAATTACGTACGTACCGAACTCAATTTTGGAAACGGAATGGAATTTAAAGTTCAGGGAAATGTGAACCCTTGGGATTTTAAACGTCGGGGCGGTTTTGGGATATTCCCGAGTGTTATGAATGACCTTGCGAGCGCCATGATTTACAATCCTGATTTGAAGGTGATGTTGAATATGGGTTACTTTGATTTAGGTACTCCCTACTATGAAGGTGTTTATGAAATGCATCATCTTCCTATGCCGAAAGAATTGCAAAAGAATATCGAGTATGATTATTATGAATCAGGACACATGGTGTATCTGCACCCTGAGTCATTAAAATTATTACATGATAATGTGGCGAAGTTTATTCAAAAGACGCATTGATAAATAATGAAAGGATTGGTGAGGACATTATGAGTGCATTTCAAAAGTGGGCGGTTGGGACACGCCCACGGCTGGAGGCCAAGGTTGGTGTCTCCACCAACCTGTGTCATTTTGAAAGGCATCCAAAATTATTTAGAAACATTCAGTTCTGAAATAATACCGTAAACGATTATTTCATGATTGTAATTAAACTAACTTTATTTTTTTGAAAAAAAACTAATGTATGCTCGCTGAGCCAATCCTTTCTTTCTTATTGGTAAAAAGTGCCCAGAAATTTTTAAGCAAAACTAACGCGTCACAAAAATGGCTTGAGCTGTCCAAATGGCTCTTGTATGGAATTGTTGCTTTTTTTATTATAGAAAAAATATTTCACCTGGAAAAGGTGACTATATGGATATGGCATGCATTTTTAATAGGCTTAATCATTGCATCTCTCACGGTTAAGGAACTTAAATCGCTGCGTACATTTATGTGGGCCTTTCTGCCTTTTGTTGTCTTGTCATTTGCGGCAAATCTTACAGAGGCAATAAATAAAACGACCTATAAAAAATTCGAAGATTATTTTGATGTTGGAATTGCTTTTTCGATTGTTTGGTTAATTGCAATGATCATCTCTTCCACCAAACAACAGAAGGCCCTTCAGAAGGCGAATGAGAAAGCGCTGGCAGAAGAAGAACAGAAAAAATGGATGACGATTAAGAAAGAAGAGTTGGAGAAGGTAGTCGCCGAACGCACTTCCAAACTACAGGAGCAAAAGAAAGAAATTGAAAATAATCTTACAGAATTAAAAGCTACTCAATCGCAACTGATTCATGCAGAAAAGATGGCGTCGCTCGGGGAACTAACAGCCGGCATTGCGCATGAAATTCAAAATCCGCTAAACTTCGTAAATAATTTTTCGGAGTTGAATTCTGAATTAATTCATGAAATGAATGTTGCGCTAACAGCCGGCGACATAGAAGAGGTGAAGATGATTGCCAATGACATTAATGAAAACGAAAAGAAAATCATCTTCCATGGCAAGAGAGCTTCGGATATTGTGAAAGGAATGTTGCAACATTCCCGCGCCAGTTCATCTGTAAAAGAGCCTACCGATATCAATGCATTGTGTGATGAATATTTTAGGCTGGCCTATCACGGATTGCGGGCTAAAGACAAATCATTTAATGCAACAATGAAAACGGAATATGATCCGTCATTAGAAAAAATAAATGCGATTCCGCAGGACATTGGAAGAGTTATTTTAAATTTAATTACCAACGCATTTTATGTGGTGGAAGAAAAGAAAACTAACCTCATAAATGCTGCAAAAATGCAAGGGGAAACTGCGCAGGTAAACTATGAACCAACGGTAACAGTGGTTACCAAAAAAATACATGATGAGCAAGGCCGTGACCGGGCGGAGATAAAAATTATTGACAATGGAAGTGGTATTCCTCAAAAAATAATAGAAAAAATATTTCTTCCATTCTTTACTACAAAGCCCACCGGTAAAGGAACAGGACTTGGTTTAAGCATGAGCTACGATATAGTAACCAAAGCACATGGCGGCGAATTAACTGTAACCACACAGGAAGGTGAAGGAACAGAGTTTACAATTTCATTACCCATATAAACAAAAAAAAGCAAATGAAAATTTTAGTAGTTGATGATGAACACGATGTGAAAGTTCTTTTCGAACAACGATTTAGAAAAGAAATAAAAACAGGTGAAGTCGATTTTGAATTTGCTTACTCAGGTGAGGAAGCGCTTACTTATTTAAATGCGCACGAGCATGAAGCGGTACTGATCTTGTCTGATATCAACATGCCGGGTATGAGTGGTTTGGATCTTTTAGAAAGAATAAAAACAAAATATCATAAGCCACCACCGACAGTGATGATGATTACGGCTTATGGAGATGAAGAAAATTTCAATACAGCAAAAAGATTAGGAGCAGATGATTTTTTAACCAAGCCTGTTGATTTTACTGCATTAAAAGAAAAATTTAAAACAATTTTCTAATGGCAAAAATTTTAGTTGCTGATGATGAGGCAGATCTGGAAATGCTGATCAAACAAAAGTTTCGTCAGAAGATCAGGGAGAAGTCCTACGAATTTGTTTTTGCCATAAATGGCAAAGATGCTTTGGAGAAAATAAAGGAAAACCCGGACATTGATATTCTTTTAAGTGATATCAATATGCCCGAAATGGATGGCCTTACCCTCCTGAGCAGAATGGGCGAGTCGAGCCCCTT
>JBDSHT010000232.1:0-10719 GCA_039918315.1 Ginsengibacter sp.
TGGGTTTTAGCATCTTTAAATTTGCAAGCTTTTTGGCTATTTTACAAATAACTTGCAATAAATAATATCCCCCTATCGGTATAAACTCAATACTGAATAGAACTTGAAAGTTTTTGAGGCTTAACTAAATAAATTTATTTCTAAAAATCATTTGGAATTTTTTAGCACCACCCTTACATTTGCACTCCTTTGTCCCATAGTATAAAGGTAGTACAACAGATTTTGATTCTGTCTGTCGAGGTTCGAATCCTCGTGGGACAACAAAGTAAATTTTAAAAGCCTTTTAAACATTGAGTTTGAGAGGCTTTTTTAATTTGTGGGGGCAATTTATTTATTCCATTCGTTACTAAAATAATTCTCTGCTAGCATTACCCTGAATTTTTACCTGATTAATTTCTTTCAAAAACGAACAACACCGGATGGTTCATTTTTCTTGTTTTTCGTCTTCGGCAAGGGTTTTAAGTTCTGATACCAATGCTTCCAAAGTACTTAGATTTTCTTTTATATTTTCAGGCAATTCTTTATATCTGTATTCGCTCACACCGATAGGATTGTTGACGTCTTTGAGTGCAAATTCTACCTCAAAATCATCTTTATTTTTACAAAGTAAAATTCCAATGGTAGGCCCATCAAAATCATCTTTCACCAATTCATTAATTGCGGAAATATAGAAATTGATTTTACCGATAAATTCTGGTTCAAACTCTTTTATCTTCAATTCTATGACGATGTAACTTTTCAATTTTGTATGATAAAAGAGCAGGTCTGTACGGTATTCTTTACTGCCAACCTTCAATTGAAATTGTCGCCCCATGTAGGCAAAACCTTTTCCTAATTCAAGTAAAAATTGGGAAATATGTTGTATTAATTTTTGCTCCAAATCTTTTTCCTTTACCCGTTCCGAAAGAGTAATAAATTCAAAATTATAGGGGGATTTTAAAAGTTCATTTGCCAAATCGCTTTGAATAGCCGGTAAAGAATTTTTGAAATTAGTAACCGCTTTCCCCTGGCGATAAAATAAATTGGTTTCTATCTGATATTCAAGAACTGAACGGCTCCAGTTATTTTCTATGGTTTTGCTGATATAAAAAAGTGCTTCTTTTACATCCTTTATTTTTCTTAAAAGTGTAGTGTGATGCCCCCAGGGAATCGTAATAATCAGGTTAAAAAAATCCTTACCCCCTAATTGTTGCACAAGTTGTGCAACAATTAGGCTTTCATCTTTTTCAGTTGATTTTGAAGATTTTAACTGAAGTTCATTTATTTGTTGCACAGGTCGTGCAAATAATGAGACCTGCTGATTATAAAACAAATAAGCCCTCTGCATAAAACGAATATTATCCGACGAAAAACCTCCCATTTCCGGAAACTCCGCTTTTAAATCTTTGCTAAGTTGATTGATAAATCCACTTCCCCACTTAGCATTTTTTTGTTTTTCCACAATCTGGCTGCCGATATAAAAATACAAAATGATCAATTGGGTATTTACTGCCAAAGCTGCTTTTATCTGGCTTTCCTGAATGGTAGATTTTAAATCCCTAAGCCAATTTTTGTATCCTGCGTTTTGAATTATACTCATTATGTTTTTCTAATAAATTATCCTTATATAAAGAAGGCTATTTAAAATTAAACTGAAATTTTTACCTAATCAATTTCTTTCACGATCCTTTCGATTTAGGATAAGGCTCGTGCTGCTGTTGGTGTCTCGCCAACAGGCTCTAATACCCCCTTACATTCCACATTGAGAAATATGACAAATCAACTGTTGGCAAGAATGCCAACAGCAGAAGGGGTAATATTTTCAAATCTTATTTTTTCCACCAAATTATTTCCCTCGATCGGGAAATTGATGATGTTTTTTTTATTGCCGGGCTTTATTGCAAATGTATTTGCCTCAACTCTCTGCCTAATTTTACAAGGTTCCAAAAAGCGATTTGATTTTTAGGAAAGAGCAATTCAAATGGGACTTCATGATTCAATTTTTCATGACCGTTTATATTTCTTGATGAAAATAAAACAGCATAGATATAATAAAAAATATCAGCAGCAGAAAAGCTCGTTGGAAAAGTTTCTATTTTAAAATCTTCTGAAACCTCATCGCTATCTGCATAACAAACTGTTGAAGCATTTCCCCGTTCGTCGGCGTTTTCTTCTTTTTCATCAGAAAAAGCCAAAGCCAAATGTGTAGCCAAATCTTCAACAACATCGGAACCTAACAAAGGAATTAGTTGAGTAGATGTCGGATTTCTTTCAAAGGATTTCAAATCCTTAAACCATTTTTTATAGTCATCGTTTAGAATTATTCCACTCATTTCATTGATAATTTATTTAATGAAAGTAACAAACCAAATCGATTTTGTTTATCGCTCTCCGGGAATGTTCTGTTACCTTTTAAGTTTTGCTTAAATTTGCCCGCAAATAAAATTTCAGGTTTACCTGAATAAAAAAAATCTCTGATATGTTTGAATCGTTAAGCGACCGGTTGGATTCCGCCTTTAAAAATTTAAAAGGCCACGGAAGAATTACAGAACTGAATATTGCATCGACCATTAAAGACATCCGTCGTGCCTTGGTGGATGCGGATGTAAACTATAAAATTGCGAAAGAGTTTACTGATTCTATTAAAGAAAAAGCCACCGGAGAAAAAGTTATTAATGCCGTAAGTCCCGGGCAGTTGATGGTAAAAATTGTAAAGGATGAACTCACAGAATTAATGGGTGGAGTGGAGTCAGATCTTGACATAAGTGGCAATCCTGCTATCATACTTATTGCAGGCCTCCAGGGAAGTGGTAAAACTACTTTTAGTGGAAAGTTGGCAAATTATCTTAAAACCAAAAAGGGTAAATCACCCTTGCTTGTGGCTGCTGACGTTTATCGTCCTGCGGCTATTGAACAATTAAATGTTTTGGGTGGCCAAATAAATGTTGATGTTTATAGCGAACCTGAAAACAAAGATGTGGTTTCCATTGTGCAGAATGCATTGAAAGAAGCCAAAACAAAAAATAAAAATGTAGTAATTATAGATACTGCGGGACGGCTTGCTGTTGACGAGGTGATGATGACTGAGGTGGCCAATATTAAAAATGCGGTGAACCCAAAAGAAATACTTTTTGTGGTGGATAGTATGACGGGACAAGATGCAGTCAATACTGCTGCTGCATTTAATCAACGTTTAAATTATACCGGTGTAGTACTTACAAAATTGGACGGTGATACCCGCGGAGGTGCTGCCATTTCTATTAAGTACACCGTAAACAAGCCTATCAAGTTCGTGAGCAGCGGCGAGAAAATGGATACGCTTGATATTTTCTATCCGGAAAGGATGGCTCAGCGAATTTTAGGAATGGGTGATATCATAAGCCTTGTAGAAAAAGCCCAGGAACAATTTGACGAAGTACAGGCAGCTAAACTGGAAAGAAAAATTAGAAAAAATCAATTTGATTTTGAAGATTTCAAAACCCAGTTACAGCAAATTAAAAAGATGGGAAATTTGAAAGATTTGATGGGGATGATACCGGGAATTGGGAAACAAATTAAGGATGTCGATATTAATGATGATGCCTTCAAAGGAATAGAAGCGATGATAAATTCTATGACATTAGAAGAGCGCCGCAATCCTGATTTAATTAATCCAAGCCGAAAAGTACGCATTGCAAAAGGAAGTGGAAAAGACCTTGCAGAGCTCAATCAATTTATCAAACAATTTGATCAAATGAAGAGCATGATGAAAACAATGAACAAGATGCCCCTGGGGCGTATGCCGGGTATGGGGAAAAAATAAGACAAGTTTAAATTGAACTAAAGCAGTTATCGTAAGGTGCTGCTTTTTTTATTTTTACGAAGCGGCTATATTAAAACTTTCAGGCACCACTAAATTATTTAAAATAACTTTATAAAAAAGATTTTCAGGCAGGCAACCGTTTCAGCATTTTGTCCGATTAATAGAAGTAATAAACAAAATTTTATAAAATTAATCAATTGCCCCACAGGCTCGAATTAGTCAATATTATTGAAGGTTGCATTCATGCAAAAAGAGAAAGCCAAAAAGAACTATATAAAAAGTTTTACGGTTTTTCAATGGGTATTTGTATGCGTTATTGTAATCAAACCGAAGATACTGTTGAGATCGTAAATGATGGTTTTCTCAAAATCTTTAATTCCCTGCATTCATTTCAGCCTAAATATGAAAACATTGAAGTTTCCTTCATGGGATGGATAAAGAAAATAATGATCAATACCGCCATAGATCAATTCAGAAAAAATAAAAAATTTTTTGTCACAACAGACATCTGTGAGAATGAGTTTGCGATTAATGGCCTACAGGAAAGTTTTATAGATAAACTTTCCTATAAAGAAATTATCCAGGTTGTTCAGCGATTATCCCCCGTTTACCGCACTGTTTTTAATTTATATGTAATAGATGGGTACAAGCATGAAGATATTGCGCAGCAACTGAACATTAGTATAGGAACCTCAAAATCAAATTTATCCAAAGCAAAAATTAATATACAAAAAATGTTGGCAGAAGTAGATATAAAAAATTATGAAAAACGGGCAATTTAAACATATTGAAAATAAAATAAAAGAAGCTGCAGATAACGTGCAGCCTGACTTTAACGACCAAGCCTGGAATCGGATGGAATTGTTATTGGATAGAGAAAAACATAAAAGAAGATTTATTTTTTGGTGGTGGTTCATAGGATCTTTTGTAATCATTGCCTCATTGGTTGTTTACCAATTAATGCAATCACCAACCATAAAAAATGACGAATTTAAAAAGAATAAAATTGGTCAACTTACAACAAAGTCAAATAATACTTTCAGGGATTCAGTGGTACAATCAACCAATAAATTTATTAAGCCGGCTACAAAAAGTCATCTTTTGGAACACGCAAAAATCCTCCCTGGAAAAAGCGTAAAAAAAATTAAAGAAAACAAATCTATCAATCAATTTAATACTCCTGCCCAAATTGCAACTAATGAATATGCTGATACAAAAGATGAATTAGAAAAAAATAAGGAAGAAAATAGCAAACCAATAATAGCCTCAGACGCTGTTGAGTTTGAAACCGATTCAATAGAGGATAAAAATGATAAAGCAATCGCTCAACATGATCCAAAAAATTACAAAATTGAAGAATTAAATAAAGAAGCAGTTGAAAAAAAAGTTCCGGCAATCAATAAAAGAAAATCATTTGTTTCAAAAATTTATCTAACCTTGACGACTGGTGTAGATGTGTCAGGTGTTAAATTATTTTCTTTTTCAGAAAATACTCCCACATTAAAATCCGGTTTTGGATTGGGCTTTCAGCTAAATAAAAAGATCAGCATTGAAACAGGTTTTTATTTAGGTGCAAAAAAATATGTTGCCGGGCCTGGAGATTATAAATATAGTCCGGGCTCTTATTGGAGTATGGTCGATTTAAATAAAGTGGATGCAAATTGTTTTGTTTATGAAATTCCTTTATTGCTCCACTATAATATTTTACAGAACCCCTCTACACGATATTATGCAGGCACTGGATTAGTTTCGTACATTATGAAAAAGGAAGATTATAAATATAATTATACCCGGTATGGAACAGAACTTACCTCCGAAAAGACGTATCGCGGCAATATTCATTTGCTTTCATCATTCCAGTTTCATATTGGGATAGAAAAAAGTTTGACTGAAAAACTTTCTTTACTGGTTGCCCCTTCAGTAACCATTCCTATGCAAGGTATTGGTAATGGTAAAGTAAAACTTTATTCCACTTCCTTACAAGCCGGTATAAAGTATTTCCCTTTTAAGAATAATAAATAAAAACTTGAGGCAACCAAATTTCAATTGTTTACGATAAGTAAATTAAACAACTGACATGAATAAAAAAATAAAGATCAATTCCATCTTAAGGATGGCCATTCTTATCCTCCTGTTAGGCTCTTGCAGCAAAGAGAAAACAACATCACCAACCAATCCTCCTTCCAATAATCCATGTGATGGTAAAACAATTGTGGTAACCGGAACAGCAACGGCCGCCGCCCCGTGTGCTGGAAATGGAAGCATTACAGTGGCAGCTACAGGAAGTACAGGATTTACCTTTAAAGTAAACGGGAACGGCGTTTATCAATCAAACTCTACATTCAACAATTTAGCAGCAGATACTTATACAATCTTTGCAAAAGACGCAGCAGGTTGCGAAAAGTCAACATCAATTACCATTTCTTCATCAGGAACTGCCGGTGTACTATTTACTAAAGTAAAAACCCTGATGACAGCAAAGTGCCAAAGTTGCCATAACAATTCCCTACAAAACGGAGGCATGAACTGGCAGGTAGATTGCAACATTGTAGCTAACAGGGCAAGGATTAAAGCAAGGGCAGTAGATATTGGAGATATGCCTCAGGGTGGGCCTTCGTTAAGTCAAAGTGAAAAGGCCATCATTACCGACTGGATTAATGCCGGAGGTGCTTTCACCAATTAATAATGGCTATGAGAACAAGGAATAAAATTCTATTGTTGGGTGTGGGACTGATTGTATTGTCTATTTTTTATTTCATGAAAGAGTATTCAAGGACCGTTGCAAACCTGGCTGATGTTCCTCCGCAAGAGAAATTAGTTGCAACAGAATTAGCTAAAGCATATAATGAAAATGAAATGACCGCCGAAAAGAAATATGCAGGAAAAATCATTGAAGTAACCGGAGTTATCTCTTCTATTTATAATGAAGCTGATACAATTGTCAATGTACTTTTAAATATTGATGATTCATTACCAAAGATAAGTTGCAGCATGGAATCTTCTGAAATTCCTGCAATAAAAAAATATGCTTCTCATCAATCCATCATTATAAAAGGCTATTGCACAGGTTATTTATTAGATGTAAAAATGAACAGGTGTGTAATTATAAAATAAAAAAATGAAATACATTCTACTATATATCCCGTTTCTAATCCTACCTTTTTTCTCATCAGGTCAACTAAAACTTTTTACCAAAACGGCGGTCATTTCTTTTTCATCTAAAAGTCCGTTGGAGAATATAGAAGCACGCAATAAAAATGTGCTTAGCGTGTGGGATGTAAATACAGGCCGGGTAGAATTTTCTTTATTGATGCGCGAATTTGAATTTAAAAAAGCCCTGATGCAGGAACATTTTAATGAAGATTATGTAGAGAGCGATAAATATCCAAAGGCTTTTTTTAAAGGGGTGATAGATGGGGGTAATACACTTTCGACAGAGGCAGATGGAATATATAATGTAACCATTAATGGTACATTGACACTGCATGGAGTCCAGCGTCAGATATCAGCTCCTGTAACGATAACTATTAAAAACAAAACAGTTAGCGCTAAGTCAGAGTTTACGGTAGCACTTGCAGATTTTAACATTAAGATCCCTGCGATTGTTGCAAATAATATCAGTAAACAAATTAAAGTACAGGTATATATTGCGGAATATAAGCCTTTGGCTAATAGATAACATCAACAATTCTAAAATAACGATATGAAAAAAATGACAATTTTTTTATTTTTTTTTGTGGCTAATTATTCATTGAATGCCCAGGATCTTTTAGATAGCATACAAGATAAAAATCCGGCTAATGAAAAAATAACCGGTGCCTTTAAGTCAACGCGTGTTATCAATGCGCATTCAATTGAAATGTTATCGAAAGGAAATCTTGATTTTAGAATTATGCATCGGTTCGGTTTTGTGAGCGATGGTATCAAACAACTTTTTGGTTTGGATGCGGCCACCATGCGAATAGGATTTGATTATGGAATCTCTGATAATTTTACCGTCGGAATTGGACGAAGTACTTTCAGAAAAGAGTTGGATGCTTTTGTAAAAACAAGACTTTTACAACAAACAAAAGGGACAAAAAATATCCCGCTAACGATAGCCCTGGCAGCCGGAGCTACTGTATGGACCGAGCCTTACGCTGGTGCTGCAAAGCCTGACTTTTCAGACAGATCTGCTTTTTATTTTCAAATCCTTGCAGGACGGAAGTTTAATTCTTTCTTTTCATTTCAACTGAGTCCGATTATAGTACATACCAACATGCCATTATCTGAAGAGGATGATAAAACCATTTTTGCTTTGGGAGGTGGCGGAAGAATTAAGATTAGTAAAAGAATGGCGATAACCTTTGATTACCACCATCCTTTTGGAAATCAAAACGTCTCCTTCACTAGTCCTACCTCCATCGGGGTAGATATTGCAACCGGTGGTCATGTATTTCAATTACAATTTTCTAATGCCACGGGAATGAATGAAAGGGCTTTTATTACACAAACCACTGGTAATTTCCTCCGGGGTGATATTAGGTTTGGTTTCAACTTGTCCAGAATGTTTCAATTGGGTAAAAAAAGTTGGTAACCCTTCTATTGAGACCGCATTTTAATATAACCTGTTTTGAATAATTTGCCCTAATTTTTTTTGGTTTATTTAATAGTGAACATTATCTTCGCTGTCCTTTTAGAAACCCTATTAATTCACAACCCAAGAAAAATTTTAATTTTTTATGGCTGTAAAAATGAGATTGCAACGACATGGCTCAAAGAAGAGACCATTCTATTTCATCGTAGTTGCTGATTCCAGAAGTCCCCGTGATGGTAAATTCATCCAAAAATTAGGATCTTACAATCCTTTAACTGTTCCTGCAAGCATACAGGTAGATCGTCAAAAAGCATTGGAATGGTTGCACAAAGGTGCACAACCTACCGATACTGTGCGTCGTATCTTAAGCTTCAAAGGAGTTTTATACCTGAAGCATTTGCTTCGTGGTGTAACACTTGGTCTTTTTGACGAAGCAGCAGCAATGGAGAAATTTACTACATGGAGTACTGAGCATGATTCAGAATTTGCTAAGCGTCAGGAAACGCACAAGAAAGCGAGAGTAGCAAGCCGCCCTGCCTTTGTAAAAAGAGCAGAGCCTGTGAAAGAAGCCGCTGAATCTTCTGCACCTGTTGAGCCTGAAGCATCTACTGAAAGCGCAGATAAACAACCCGGTACTTCAGAATAAATAAAATTTATTTCGATAGAGCTTTAAAAGCTGTCTCATTTATGGGGCAGCTTTTTTTATTCCAGCCATTGTAAGTAAGTCATTGATCGCTCAAAAAATGTGAAATGTTTAATACACAATTTCTTTTTACGGAGTGCCATGGCATCAATGTTGTATAAATGCAAATCAGAAAAAAACCCACCTGAATGAAAACTAAAAATATCGTCCCTCTCTTTCTACTACTTTGCTTTGCAACATTTATTACTCCTGCAAAAGCCCAGGATAAGCAAGAAGAAAAGATAGCCGCATCGACGAGCGTTTTACAGGATTTTAATTTGATGAAAGAAGATATCCCTGCGGAACTATTAAAAGTAGCACACGGAATTATAGTGGTTCCTAAATTAATAAATGCAGGTTTTGTGCTCGCCGGTAAAAGAGGAAAAGGGTTAGCAATGGTGAAGTTAGAAGATGGAAGTTGGAGCAATCCCGTGTTTGTAACTATCACCGGCGGAAGTATTGGATTTCAAGCGGGAGTGCAATCTATAGATCTGGTATTGATTTTTAAAAATGCAGAAACACTGCAGGATATAGGCAAAGGAAGTTTCACTTTAGGTGGCGATATTTCTGTGGCTGCCGGACCCGTTGGACGAAGTTCTACCGCAAGCACTGATTATAAAATGGAGGCTGAAGTATATTCATATTCTAAATGTAAAGGTTTGTTTGCAGGTATCAGTTTAAGTGGTTCGGCAATTTCAATAGACCAAAAAGCCAATGAAGCATTTTACAAAAATGATGAGGATGCCAAGACTTTATTCTCCGATGTAAATTATGATTCTGAGGCAGTGGATAGATTGAAATTATCTCTAAAAGAAATGTATAAATAGGTGCCCATTTATGAAAATTGAAAAAGTGCAAATTGATAAATAATTGATGAAGAAAATATAATAGTAAAGGTGCCCAAAGGCACCTTTACTATTGAAAACAAAGATCACGCTTAATCAAGTTGAAAAAATTATTTAGCGCCGGGAGGACAATATCTGCGCAAGAAATCCGAATAGGTGGTTGACAAGTGTTTAAAAGTTCCTTTCCCTTCTGATATGCTGTGGGTGCGGTTTGGATAAGGCATGAACTGAAATTTCTTATTGTATTTAATCAGTTCATTTAGCATTGCTTCCGCATTATCATAATGCACATTATCATCGCCGGTTCCATGTATAAAAAGTAAATTCCCTTGTAAATTTTTTGCATAATGAACGGGAGAGCCCTTTTCATAATTCTCCATATTTTCCTGTGGAAGCCCCATGTACCTTTCTTCGTAGATATTGTCGTAAAATAAAAGATTAGTTACCGCTGCTATAGCAATTCCTGTTTTATAAATCTCAGGAAACTGAAACATAAGGCTCATGGTAGATGAACCTCCTCCACTCCATCCCCATACAGCTACTCTGTCTTTATCAAAATACGGTTTCTCTATAATCTTTTTAGCAGCCATTGCCTGGTCACGAATATTTAACCTTCCCAATTTTCCATAAATTGATTTACGCCATTCGCTACCGCGTAATGAAGGCGTACCGCGATTATCCACGGAAATCTGAAAGTAGCCTTCAATGCTCATTTCACCATTGAAAAGAAAATTATTATGACCTCCGAACTGATCGACAACTGTGGAGGATGCTGGCTCCCCATATACCATAAAAACTACCGGGTATTTTTTGGTTGAATCAAAATTAGCCGGCT
>JBDSHT010000233.1:0-3280 GCA_039918315.1 Ginsengibacter sp.
ATGAGATTGCGTTGGCAAAAAGACGGAGTTACATTTACTACGATGGTTCAGCAGAAAGATGGAGCCAGAGAATTTCTAAAAGGTAATGCGACATCAAAAAAAATGGAGCCCATTTTTAATAAGGAAAAAATTGCTGTAGCAATGCGCCCTTACCTGAAGGCTGATCAACAAACGTCTTCCGTTAATTTTACAAATGCTGATTTTGATTTAGACAATAAAACAGCCACAGTTGAAATGCATGGCAGATGGTACAAAGTGGATTTAAAAAATTATAAAGCCGATACTACTTCAGCACCTGAAGGATTCGAAAGGAGAGCTGGACGCGGTAATTTCAACAGGGGTGATTGGGAAAGAATGAATTGGTTATCACCGGATAAAAAATGGCAGGTGCTTGTGAAAGATGATAATTTGATACTACAAAACACTAATACATACGCAAGTTTTGTACTAACAAAAGACGGTACAAAAGATAGCTCTTATGGAAATGTATCATGGTCACCTGATAGTAAATATGTGATCGCAAATAGAATTCACAGAGTGGAAGAAGAAAAAGTGTATCGCATTTTATCATCAGTTCCCGGCACCACGCGCGGTCAATTGGTATCGCAACCTTATGCGCAACCGGGTGATGATAACACCAGTTTTGAGCCTTTCATTTTTTCTGTTGAAGATCGTAAACCGGTAAAATTAAATGTACCCATAATTGATTTTAATGGTTCACCCCGCATTAATTGGGATAGCGATAATATCCATTTCTATGTTGAAAAACCTGATCGCGGCCATCAGCGTTACCGCATTTTTAAAGCAAACGCAAAGACAGGCGAGACTACTGCTTTGCTGGATGAAAAAACAAATACTTTTATTTATTTGAGCCGTGTGTTTACTCAGTATTTACCTGAATCAAATGAAATTATCTGGAGTTCAGAAAAGGATGGATATCGTCATTTGTATCTCATCAACACCGCTACTGCTGCGGTTGTGCCTATTACCAGCGGAAATTGGGTTGTGCGAAATATTGATAGCGTTGATACAAAAAAACGTGAGATTTGGTTTTCAGCAGTTGGGAAAAATACCGGAGAAGATCCTTATAACAATCATAATTACCGTATCGGTTTTAATGGTGGAAATTTAATGGAACTGACTCCTGCATTAGGAAATCACCAGGTTGTTTTTTCTCCTGATAAAAAATATTATACGGATACTTACTCACAAGTGAATGTGCCTCCGGTGCACGAATTACGACGCTCCGCAGATGGAGCAAAAGTGATGGATTTAGGAAAAGCAGACGTAAGTTATTTAGAAGAAAATCATCTGAAGCCACCTGTTCCTTTTGTGTCCAAAGCGCGTGATGGTGTTACTGATATTTATGGTATAGCCTGTTTCCCATCGCAGATGGATAAAAACAAAAGCTATCCTATAATTGAAAATATTTATGCAGGCCCGCAGGATGCATTTGTGCCAAAAAATTTTATGGTATTTAGCGAAATGCAAAGTCTTGCTGAATTAGGATTTATTGTGGTGCAAATAGATGGAATGGGCACTGCCAATCGTTCAAAAGCATTTCATGATGTATGCTGGCACAACCTTGCTGACGCCGGTTTGCCGGACCGTATTCTTTGGATGAAAAGCCTTGCAAAGGCTTACCCTTTTGTAGATGATAGTCGTGTGGGAGTGTATGGTACTTCAGCCGGTGGACAGAATTCTTTAGGTGCATTATTGTTTCATCCTGACTTTTACAAAGTGGCTGTTTCTGCCTGTGGTTGCCACGACAATCGCGTAGATAAACAATGGTGGAACGAGCAATGGATGGGGTATCCTGTTGGGCCACAATATGCTGAACAATCCAATGTAACTAATGCTGCCAAATTGAAGGGCAATCTGCTTTTGATTGTTGGTGAAAATGATTCCAACGTTCCGCCAGAGTCAACATACAGAGTTGCTGATGCACTGATTAAAGCCAATAAGAATTTTGATTTACTAACAGTGCCTGGCATGGGACACAGTGATGGCGGACCTTTCGGCAGACATAAGAAGAGAGATTTTTTTGTAAAGAATTTGTTGAATGTTGCGACTCCTGAATGGAATTCTTTATAACAAATAACAGGAGGTAAAGAAAGATGTATTCATTTGAGATATAGCTCGGATCATCATTCGGATATGGGTTTATACTGATAAAAAATGGGATTAATTGTGGAGTAAGATTTTTGAAAAATTTGCAATAGGAGTAAATCGATTTTGCCAATTGAATATTAAAAACCTTAGTAGGAATTAATTACACTAAACCATTCTACCTTATTACCTTATTATTTGGTAAAAATTTGAATAAGGTAACAAGGTTAATGTAAGACATGCATGGGGTTGCTACCAAGGTTTTAAGACAAATATTAGAATTAAATTTTCGCTTATTCTGTCTCATCGTTTTAAAATTCGTTGACTAACTTTTTATAAATAATTTAAATAAATAAATGAAAAAAATACTGTCCTTGCTTACCGGATTTCTAATAATTGCCGGTTCATTGCAGGCAAAAGAATATCCTCTTTCTTCCCCTTCGGGAAATAATGTTATAAAGATTAACTGTGGCACTGAAATCGGCTTTACGGTGTGGAATAATAACAGCCTTGTTCTTTCAGTTAATGATCTTCGGCTTGCAATAAAAGACAAAGCATTGATTGGTAAAGATCCCAAAGTATCAAAGACTAATTATACAAAAGGAGATGAGATTTTGGAGGTGGTAGTTCCGGTAAAATTCAAATCGATAAGAGATCACTTTAACCAACTGGAAATAGTATTCAAAGGAAATTATAGTTTGATTTTTCGTGCGTATGATAATGGAGTCGCGTATCGTTTTGTTACCAAATTTAAAGACGAAACTATTTGGGTAAACCAGGAAGAAATGTCGTTTCAGTTGAATGATGCGGCTAACGCAATTTGGCCTTATGAGTTTGATAAACATGAAAATCCTTTTCTCTCTCACTTCGAATATTTGTTTAAAAATATTCCTTATCAAAAAATTGATTCTACAATTGCAGGGCTGCCGGCATATTTCACAGCGGCTAATAAATCAAAGATTGTTTTTACAGAATCGGATCTGTTTGATTATCCCAATTTATTCTTACAGAAAAAAGGTAAGCAATTTAATTCTGTGATGCCTCATGTGATTGCAAAGCAACAGAAGGTTAGAGACAGGAGTATCAAGATTCTTGAAGAAGCAGATTACATTGCTAAAACCTCCGGAAGCAGAACGTATCCGTGGCGTGTATGGATGATTAATAATGACGA
>JBDSHT010000234.1:0-3346 GCA_039918315.1 Ginsengibacter sp.
AGTTAAGGCAGATTCTATTTATAATTTATTAAAGCATGGTGCTGATTTTGCAACACTTGCCAAAGAAGTAAGTGACGACAGAACCAGCTATATGGCTGGTGGAGAAATGCCGGAATTTGGCGTAGGAAAATATTCTCCAGAGTTTGAAGAAAAAGCATTTTCTCTCCAAAACGATAATGATATTTCTAAACCGTTTGAAACCAGTTTTGGTTTTCATATCATAAAAAGAATTTCGGCTACGCCGATTTCCAATTCCAAAAATGAAGAAGCATTTTTATATTATTTAAAAAATGGAGTGACAAATGATAAACGAATTGAGTTGGCTAAAAACCGATTCATTACGTCGATAATACCAAAAATCGGCTTTCAAAAAAACAAAGTGGAGGTAGCAGATATGTGGAAAGTAAGTGATAGTTCACTGTTGAATAATAAAAATATTCGTTCGGGAAAAGTGGATGAACAAACAATCCTCTTCACTTTTAACGACAAGACTTCCATGAAAGTAGATGACTGGATTTTATTTTTAAGAAATTCAGGAAAGATTGTTCAAGGGCAAATGCATCAATCGTACACCGGTCTTTGGCCTGAGTTTACTGCATTTGCAGCTAAAGAAAATTACAGAAAAAGATTGTCAGATTTTGACCCAAACTTCAAAGCTCAAATACAGGAATTTGAAGAAGGGAACATGCTTTTTGAAATTATGGAAAGAAGGGTATGGGGCGAAGCTGCCACAGATAGTGTGGAACTTGTAAAATATTATAAACTTCATAAAGATGAATATAAATGGAGCCCCAGCGCAGACGCGATTTTGTTTTCATGTGTGAATGAAAATGTAGCAAATAATTTAATTCAAAATTTAAAAGCGCGTAAAAACTGGAGACAACTAGTTACTGAAAATAATACTTTGATACAGGGAGATTCTGCGCGATTTGAACTCCAGGAAATTCCAACGGTGGACCGAACTAATTTCACCAACGACCTGATAACCGCTCCTGTAGTGGATAAGAACGATGGAACGGTAGTGTTTGCAAAAATAATAAAAGTGTATCCTGCGAACCAACCAAGAAGTTTTGAAGATGCGCGTGGACTGGTAATTAGTGATTATCAAAATGTACTTGAGAAAAGTTGGATTGAAAAAATAAAAAAGAAATACCCTGTTAAAATAAATGAAAACGTTTTTCAAACACTTTTGAAATGAACATTTATTTAAATTATTTATCCGCTCAAGGACTTGTATTGGCAGAGTTTTTGAAAATGGGGAAATAGTATTTAACCTTTTTGAAAACGAAAACCTATACAATGAAAAAATTATTAGCACTTGCGCTTTGCGCAGGAATTTTTACAACAGCAAAATCGCAGGTTTATGTCCAGGGCGGCGTAAACTTTGCAAATATTTCAAATTCAAATTCGGGTAATGTAGAAGATAATAACATGCTCACCACCTTCAATGCAGGACTGCTGGGACGATTTGGAATTTCTTCAATTATTGATCTGGAATCCGGATTGTTATTAAGTGGACAAGGCGCTAAAGCCGAGACTTACTTTACAGATGCAAGAGATGACAATTATGTCAAAGCTAAATTTAACCCAATGTACCTACAGGTTCCTGTAAACCTTGTAGTGAAGTTTCCTTTGGCCGGCAAGGCTGGTATTTTCCTACATGCCGGTCCTTATGTAGCTATGGGCATAGCGGGTACAAGTAAAGTTGATTCAAAGATTCTCGGCATCACTTCCAGCAGTTCCGAAAAAATTAAATTTAATAACGATGACCCGACAACAAATGAGCAGGAAGGCGCTGCGTACAATCGTATCAAGAGATTTGATTACGGCTTGAATGTAGGCGGCGGAATTGATTTGGGGAAAATTTTGCTGAAAGCTAATTATGGAATGGGCTTCGCAAAAATCAATTCTACACAAACAAATAACAACGATAATGATAAAAATAAGTATCGCACTGTTAGTGTTTCCGTGGGTATCCCACTGAATAGGTTTTAGAAATTCACACTCACTATAAAACAGAAATGCCGGCAAATTTTGCCGGCATTTTTTATTATTGAAATTTTTTTAAAGAAGTTGTTTTACCACATTGGCCACCACATGTGATTTGCCGAGTGTATAATAATGCAACACAGGAGCTCCTTGTTTTTTCAACTCCCGCGATTGTTGTAAAAGCCATTCCTGTCCTACAATCTCCACATCAGCATCCGTTTTACATTTCATTATTTCATTGCTTAATTCTGTTGGTATATCCACATGAAATGTGCGTGGTAAAACAGACAATTGCTTTTTGGAAGTGATGGGTTTCAGTCCGGGAATGATTGGGACTTCTATTCCTTCTGCACGACAAGATTTTACAAACTCAAAATATTTATTGTTATCAAAAAACATTTGAGTGGTTATGTAATCCGCACCGGCATCCACTTTCATTTTTAAATATTTCAAATCACTTTGAAGATTCGGTGATTCAAAATGTTTCTCAGGATAACCGGCAACTCCGATACAAAATTTGGTTTTATATCCGTCCCGTATATCCTCTTCCAGGTAAATGCCATTATTTAAATTAACGGTCTGTTTCAAAAGGTCAATTGCATAAGCGTGTCCGTTAAGCTCAGGTTCAAACAATGCTTCATTTTTTGCGGCATCGCCGCGAAGCACCAGTACATTATCAATACCCAAAAATGCAAGGTCTATCAACGCGTTTTCAGTTTCCTGTAAATTAAATCCTCCGCATATTAAATGTGGTACTGCATCTATTTTGTAGTGGTTCATAATTGCCGCACAAATTCCAACCGTGCCGGGACGTTTACGAATTTCTACTTTATCAAATGTGCCGTCTGCTTTCTTTTTAAATACCTGTTCGCTCCGGTGATAAGTGACATTAATAAATGCAGGATTAAATTCCATTAACGGATCGAGGTGATTGTAAATCGACTCAATTGTTTTCCCTTTTAGTGGAGGAAGTATTTCAAAAGAAACCGAAGTTCCTTTTGCCTCTTTGATATGTTCAGTAACTTTCATTTTTTAATAAATAGATGCAAACTTATGAGGTAATAAGCAAAAAGCAAAGAGTAATTTAGATACGGAATCGTTGTATTCTTACTGCGTTTAATACTGCTAACAGTGCAACTCCTACATCAGCAATTACAGCTTCCCACAAAGTGGCGATACCCCCGGCTCCTAAAATTAATACTGCAATTTTTACTGTCATAGCCAGGGTGATATTTTGCCACACGATTGCGCGCGTGATTTTTCCAATTTTTATGGCAGACAAAATTTTATAAGGCTGATCATTTTGAATTACCACATCCGCAGTCTCAATGGTAGCATGGCTTCCGAGGCCACCCAT
>JBDSHT010000235.1:0-2573 GCA_039918315.1 Ginsengibacter sp.
AAACCATTCCGCAGGGAATAAGGCTTTTGGGAAAATTAGACGTTCCTGATCCGATGAGTGAATTTGAATATCTGAACGAATTGAAAAAAATCGCTCAAAAAAATAAAGTTTTTAAATCATATATCGGGCAGGGATATTACGATACCATCGTTCCTTCTCCCATTTTACGAAACCTTTTTGAAAACCCGGGATGGTACACCCAATACACTCCTTACCAGGCCGAGATTGCGCAGGGACGGTTAGAGAGTTTATTGAATTTTCAAACGATGGTGAGCGACCTTACCGCATTACCCATTGCCAACGCAAGTTTGCTAGATGAAGGAACCGCTGCGGCTGAAGCTATGGCTATGCTTTTCAATCATAAAAATAAAAATACCGATCACATTACCTCTGGTAAATTTTTTATTGATGAAAAAATATTTACGCAGACAAAAGACATTTTAATCACCCGTGCAAAACCCGTAGGAATTGAAACTGTTTTTGGAGATTTTAAAACAGCTCAACTGGACGAAAGTTATTTTGGTGCGATCGTTCAATATCCGAATAGTGAAGGAAGTGTTGAAGACCACCAACAGTTTATTGATGCCGCACATGCTGTGAATGTACAGGTAGTGATGGCAACTGATTTAATGGCACTGACCTTATTAAAAGCTCCGGGAGAATTAGGTGCTGATGTGGCGGTTGGATCTACCCAACGCTTCGGAGTTCCCATGGGATTTGGCGGCCCGCACGCAGCTTTTTTTGCGACCAAAGATGAATTCAAAAGAAACATTCCAGGTAGAATTATTGGAGTAAGTATAGATGCTCAAAACCAACGCTGTCTTCGCATGGCGTTGCAAACAAGAGAGCAACATATTCGTCGCGAGAAAGCCACTTCCAACATTTGTACAGCACAGGCTTTGCTGGCCAATATGGCTGCGATGTATGCAGTGTATCATGGAGCTGAAGGGCTGAAAGATATTGCCAAAAGAATTACTTTATTAACCAAAACCCTTGCAGAAGAGTTACAGGAAAGTGGATACAAATTGTTGAATGAAAATTATTTTGACACTCTTTCTTTTGAGGTAAATAATGCAAACAAATTAAAAGAAATTTCTGCTGAGCATGAAATGAATTTTCATTTTCCTTCGGAAAAAATAGTTACTATTTCTTTGGATGAAACCACTACCAAAAGTGATGTACTTAACATACTGATCGTTTTTAATTCGGCAAACGAAATTGATTCCGCATCGATAACTTTCGATGATGAAATCGACCTAAGTAATATTCCGGTTTCATTGCAAAGAGAGTCAAGTTATTTACTCCATCCGGTTTTTAATAAATACCATAGCGAGACAGAACTGATGCGCTATTTGAAGAGACTGGAGAATAAAGATCTTTCATTAACGCAGTCCATGATTTCATTGGGTTCATGTACGATGAAGTTGAATGCGGCATCAGAATTAATTCCTGTAAGTTGGCCTGAATTTGCAGGCATTCATCCATTTGCTCCATCAAACCAAACAGAAGGCTATCAATATATTATTGAAGATCTCGAAAGATTATTAAGTGTAATTACCGGTTTTAGCGCATGTAGCCTTCAGCCTAACAGTGGTGCGCAGGGCGAGTTTGCCGGATTGTTGGCAATAAAAAGATACCATGAAAGTAAGAAAGATGATCATAGAAATGTGATCCTGATTCCAATATCGGCACATGGAACAAACCCGGCAAGTGCAGTGATGGCAGGTTTTAAAGTAGTAGTTACCAAATGCGATGACCAGGGAAATATTGATATCGCAGATTTAAAATTGCAGGCAGAAAAAAACAAAGATTCTCTTGCAGGATTGATGGTTACCTACCCATCAACACATGGTGTTTTTGAAGAAGGGATTGTTGAAATGTGCCAGATTATTCACGACAACGGCGGCTTGGTTTATATGGATGGAGCCAACATGAATGCGCAGGTTGGATTTACTTCACCAGGATTTATTGGAGCAGATGTTTGCCATTTGAATTTACATAAAACATTCGCAATACCCCATGGTGGCGGTGGTCCGGGCATGGGCCCCATTTGCGTAAATGATAAACTAGCTCCTTTCTTACCAGGAAAAAATAATGAAGGAACTGTTAGTGCTGCGCAATATGGTTCTGCGAGCATTTTGTTGATCAGTTATGCGTATATAAAAATGTTAGGCGAAAGTGGATTGAGGAGTGCAACTGAATATGCGATCCTGAATGCGAATTACATGAAAGCGCGTTTAAAAAATAATTTTAAAATTTTATTTACAGGCAAAGGCGGTACCTGCGCACACGAGTTTATTGTTGATCTACGTCCTTTTAAAACCAGTGCAGCTATTGAAGCAGAAGACGTGGCCAAGAGGCTTATGGATTATGGCTTTCACGCTCCAACATTGAGTTTTCCTGTTGCCGGAACCATAATGATAGAGCCAACAGAAAGTGAAAATAAAGAAGAGCTTGATCGTTTTTGTGAGGCATTGAATTCCATTTATGAAGAAATAAAAAGTATTGAAAACGGAGAGGCAGATAAAAAAGATAATGTACTCAAAAACGCTCCGCATACATTAGCTGTTATC
>JBDSHT010000236.1:0-4083 GCA_039918315.1 Ginsengibacter sp.
TGCGATTGCTTCAGCATGGTTACCATGATTCCGATAGGTTGCGTTTTTTATTTCACCACCGGTATAACCAACAACGGTTGTAATAACCCCAGGCTGTGTTCTAATTAATTCTTCCATACCCCAGAAACAGCCACCAGCCAATATTGCCTTTTCGTTTGCCATATTTTTTATTTTATTTTCTCTTGAGCGTCAAAGTTAAACTCAATTTATTTTATTGAATTAATTACGATTTAAATTACAATATTCACACCAATATTTAGCAGTGGAGAATATGCATTTAGACTCCGGTTTTAAATCCATTCGTACAATCAATAAAAGCCGACGACTCAGAAAACTGCATTATCCCTTACTGAGAGTGTCTTTCAGGTAATCTTCTTTCAAAATTTTTTTAGTCAGAAAGAATGTGGCAAATTCAAACTATTGATTGTAACCCTGTGGCATGACATGCAATCTCACAGACTTGTAACACCATTGTGTATTTTACAACTGGATTTCAAAAGTGGCAAATCCGTTTTTGAAAGGAAATAAATCAATCAATTTTTCATCACATAATCCTCTCCTTCTTTTTCATGACGCAAAACTCTATAAGCCAGGAATCCTGCTGCTATCATGAAAAAAGCGCCCAATAAAAACGGTGCCCCGGGATAATAAAAAGAAGTGTCTTTTTTCGTAAAATGTGCAAACAGATTAGTCATAATGATGGGGCTGATAATAGACGAAGCACTAATCAGACTGGTAAGCGAACCCTGCAATTCCCCTTGCTCATTGGAAGGCACATGCCCGGTAATGATAGACTGCAATGCAGGCCCGGCAATACCTCCGAGGCAATATGGAACCAGGAATACAAACATCATCCAACCTTGATTTGCTACAGAAAACAAAGCTAAACCAACGGCATACAAAATGAAACCCACGTAAATACTTTTTATATTTCCCAGGATGGGATTTATATACCGAATCAGTACACCCTGTACCAGTCCCACCAATAATCCCACCATTCCGAGAGAGAGTCCGATCATTTTTGTGCTCCATTCAAATCTTTCGATTCCAAAATAAGACCATACACTTTGCACCGATTGCCCGGCCATATAAACCAAAAAATAAGAAACGGCCAAAGCCGCAACCGCAGGATATTTTTTCAGATGTTTGAAAGCCCCAAATGGATTCGCTCTCTTCCAATCGAACGGACGGCGATTTTCAACTGGTAGAGATTCAGGCAAAACAAAATATCCATAAATCAGATTGATGAAGGTAAGAACAGCAGAAGCGATAAAAGGAACGCGTGTACCATATGAGCCTAACAATCCTCCAAGAACGGGCCCGATAATAAATCCTAATCCAAACGCAGCACCTACCATTCCGAAATTTTTCGCCCGGTCTTTTGGAGCACTAATATCTGCGATATATGCGGTGGCAGTAGTGAAACTGGCACCTGTAATCCCGGCAATAATTCTACCCACGAAAAGCCATCCTATTGTTGGTGCAAGTGAGAGAAATATATAATCAACTCCAAAACCAAATAAAGAAAATAAAAGCACTGGCCTTCGGCCAAATTTATCTGAAAGATTTCCAATTAAAGGTGAAAACACAAACTGCATGAAAGCGTAAGCAAAAGTGAGCCATCCACCATAGCTTGCAGCGAGGCTAATGTCGCCATGTATTAACTCTTCGATTAAATTTGGAAGTACCGGAATGATAATGCCCAGCCCGGTGATATCCAAAAGCAATGTCAGGAAAATAAAGCCCATTGCGGCTTTCCTATTTGATTGCATCGTTTTTGTTTGTGCGGATTAAAAACATTTTCTTTTCTCTTCACCACACTCGCAGAGAAATGATTTGCAATACTAAAGAAAGAAAAGTATTATTTGCTGTAGGAAATGCAGAAATTAATTTCATTTTTACCTGTTATTAGGACGAACAAAATCAGGTTCCATCAATTATTTTCAATTACCCTTTTTCAAATCATCAATCATCTTTTCAAGCGCGTCTTTATTCAATTTATCAGGTGCAAGTGGCAGTGCAAGCAAACCATTTTTCAAAGCGTTTTTATTATCTCCGTTTACTTTATAGCCACGCATGAGCCCTACATAAGTCGTAAACTGTCCGGGATGTTTTGTGGCATTCATTTTAAAAACTTCCATCGCTTCAGGGTATTTTTTTTGTTCCACTAACTGTTTGCCATATTGATGAAGGTCCAACATAGAACCTAATGGCATGGCTTCTTTCATTAATTGATCTGCTCCTTTTGTATCACCTTTCTTTTGCAGGATCATCGCCCTTGTTGAAAGTGTTTTAAAATTTTTCTGTCCCACGAATACTGCATTGATAGCATAAGCACTCCACGTATCCGCTTCGTTCAGAAAATTATTGGCTGCCGCAAACTCAGCAGCCTGCACCCATGCAGAACTATTGAATCCTTTATTAGAGCGCAACTCGTTTCTAAATGACTCCATTTGAGTTTTCACATAATCAACAGAAACGGTAAATGGAACTTTTAATTTTTCCCATTCCAATGCAATCACGGCACTATTTTCTGTCTGGTCCATAAATTCATATTTCAGCCATTCCACATTTTCAGACAGCGGCAATGTGTTTACATTTACCCG
The DNA here is from genome assembly GCA_039918315.1 of Ginsengibacter sp. GTDB lineage: Bacteria > Bacteroidota > Bacteroidia > Chitinophagales > Chitinophagaceae > Ginsengibacter. The sequence continues at coordinate 2,607 of JBDSHT010000236.1, forward strand.
CAGCGCATCTTCTTTTGGATCGTAAAAAAAGGAACCCCAACTTGTATAATTTTTACTGAAAATAATAGTGGCGTTTCCCTCGCCCATCGCTATAAAAAACCCATACGTTCCGGCAGGCAAAGGTTGCTGATTAATAAAAACATCCGTACTAAAAGTGATCGTTGTATTCTCATCAGCGCCAGCTCTCCATGGTGCTGCTTTGCTGGTACCAAAGCCAAGGTCTTTGAAGCCAGTATGTACAAGTCCATTCCATATTTTACCTTCCCGGCCTTTTACGCCCGGGCGATTATAATTTATTGTTACATCTGTAAGGCCAATTTTTTCACCAACCATAGCCTTTCTATTTCCGCCATCGGCACGGGTTGTGAGGTCCTGCGCTGATAAAACAGAAGAACAAAAAAGAATTGAAAACATTATTACAAGAGTGCGCATAATTAATTTTTTAGGGAAGAATGATTTTCGAAATTAAATAAAATTGCAAGTATTAGAATAAAAATTGTTGGACGGCAGATGAAAAAAGAATTTACAGATGCCACTAAATAAGTTTTTTTATCATTCACTTTTTTCCCAGGCATGGGTTCGTAGTAAAAGAAATAATTTGCCATCTAAATCATGTAGCTGGCAATAAAAATTCCTAACTAGCAAACTCTTCTGAATAAATTACTATTCGGCATTTGTTTTATTTAAAATCCAATTGAGTCAGCCATTAATAAAGTGCGGCGATAAAGAAACCCTTTATCCATTTCAAAATAAAATTCAATTGTAAATTTCATTTCTTACTTTAAAATCCTAACTTAAAATTCGTTTCCCGTGCTCAACTTATGGCATGGAGGTTACCAGGCCATCATGTATGATTCCGAAAGAAAGGTATATTTCGGTGCATCTGAATCGCGGAAAGACGGACAGGCAGCAGTTTATTAATTGAATTAAAAAATAAAAATCATGAAAAAAAACATTTTTCTATTTCTCGCAATCACAGTCGTGCTGCATGTTTCAGCACAAAAAAATTATCCTGATCCGGTAGAAGGAGATTATATCGTGAAGCAATTTGATTTTAAAGATGGAGAACATCTGGACAATTTAAGATTGCATTACACCACTGTGGGAACTCCTACCAGAGGAAAAGATGGAAAGGTAAATAATGCAGTACTCATCATGCACGGAACCACAGGAACGGGAACAGCATTTTTAAATCCACGCTTCGCTGGTAATCTTTTTGGCCCCGGCCAATTACTGGATGCCACCAAATATTTCATCATACTCACAGACGATATTGGTCATGGAAAATCCAGCAAACCCAGTGACGGTTTGCACATGAAATTTCCTAGTTATGATTATGATGATATGGTACTTGCCAATTACAAATTATTGACCGAGCATCTTCATGTAGATCATCTTCGCCTGGTGATGGGAACTTCCATGGGAGGCATGCACAGTTGGGTTTGGGGATATACTTATCCTGATTTTATGGATGCCA
>JBDSHT010000237.1:0-12061 GCA_039918315.1 Ginsengibacter sp.
TTGCTCCAGGGTCTTCTTTTTTAATGCTTCGTAATCGAAGGCTTCTTTTTTCTTTTCCATAATTAAACTGTGTTTTAAAGTTCTGAAATCATTTTTGAACTTTGACACAGTTTATTTTACAGTCTCATTTGTAGTATTAAATTTATTTTTATTTATTTAACTTCTTTCTTTTTTGCAAAAAAAAGGCAAAGAAAAACTTCTCTATTTCATTGTTGGGTATTGGTTGGATACTGGTGAGGAAGTATAAATACAGCAGCTACGCTACTTTCATCCTCTTGGACAATACAACAGGTTCAAGCAGTTCAACTGCTATAACTGCTTTTAACTCATATATTTTCCTGAATTTCTCTATTAGTTGGTTTGAAAACTTTACTATTGGGGTCACTAAACAGGACTTTTCATCATTTTATGTGGGAGGTCCTGTTTTATTTTTGGGCAATATATTGGTTTAATGAATACCAAAAACGGGATATCTGCCTAAGCCATCAAACCTTAAAAAATATTTTTTTCCGGTACAGCCAATAGCATAAATACCATTCTACTATAAAGATGGAACATGAGCCGAGAATCAATACAGTAAAGGTTGAAAGGTTGATTGGTAAAAAAATGCCTGATACAATAATATTGATGTATTCATAAAGCCAGTGGCTTACAACAATTTCAAAAAATAAATAAATGAAAATGGAATTCATTCCAACAATCGTGAAAAATTGCAAGTATCGTTTGTGTTGCGAAACATCAATCCATAAATAAAGGAATGCCAATGCCAACAAACACCAGCCGCCCGCAACCAGCGTGAAGGAAGAAGTTGCAATTCTTTTTATGATAGGAGCAATACCGGCAAAATCAAGTGCATAACCAAAGATTAATATAGACACTCCAAAAATAGATATAAGAAAAAGAGGGGAGAGGGTTTTGGCTTTTGTTTTGGTGAGCAGCCATTTACCAGCAACAGCACCCCAGATGGTGTGTGCAGCAGTGGGCAAACAATTAATAGCTACCCAACCATCCGAATTTACTTTATTCATTAATAAAAAATCAACATAATTTCCAAAATTATGTTGGTCAGTAAATGGTTGGTCAAAGCCTGATATGTTGGCGAAGCGATATAAAAATTCAGTCAAAATCAGCAAACCAGCACTCAACAAAATTTGATAACCCGGCTTCCATTTGAAGATTAAAAATGCCAGGAACATGGTGAAGGACATTTGGATTAAAACATTCCATAATTCAAAGGAAAGTTGATTGTCCCTCACTGCATAAATAAATACACCCCAGAAAAATAACCACCAGCTTCGTCTTACCGCATGAACCGTTTGTACTTTCCATAACCTCCCGTTAGCTGTTTGCCTGGTTAATGAAAAAGCCATAGCCGTACCTGCGATGAACATAAACGCGGGTTATATTGAATCCCAAAAATGAAAACCATGCCATGGTGCGTGTGTAAATTGTATGGCTATTGAATAGCCGAAAGAATCGGGCTTAAATTCATTGACAAGGTACTGGTAGAACCCTGCAGATTCAATCATTAAAAGAACCATCACCAATCCGCGGTAAAAATCAAGAGAGGCAAGTCGGCCGCTGGCGCCGCTCATTTTTCCGGTATTTATTTCATTAGGACCTGATCTATTTTTCATGAAAAAACAACCGGTTTATATTTAGGAAGTGACAAAATTAAACTTTTGGAAATTTATCAATCGGCCACGATGGCAGAAGAGGCTTTTCCGTATTTAAAGATTCTTATTCTGTTAAAAAAACGATGGTAATATTAATCACTTGTATCTACAAAGAAAGCCGGCGAATTTGCATCTGGTGCTGTTCCCAATGTTGCGCTCCAATCATTTTTGGTAGCGGCAATCCCAATTTTAAATCCTTTTCCGGTAAGCCCTTGTATTTTTGAACGATTTAAACTTCCTTCAAATTGTAATATTCCACCACTTTCTACTATTGTTCCTATCCGGTAAAAATCACTGATTGATTGGAAATTAAATGAAAAACTATTTTGGGCTCCTGTGTGATAGAAAACATCAAACCAATCATTGAGCATGGCACCCTCTATCAACACATTCATTCCGGCTCCCGTGAACAATCCGGTAATAAGACCTGTACCTGGATTATTATCGGTGTCAATATAAAAATCAAAAATATCCCCATTCGATTTTTTAGAAGCCATCTCTATATAGAAGTAAATAAATTCCCCGCTATAATCAAATTTTACTTTTCTGAAGATACCACCACCGGTGCCTGAATTGATTACATTGACATTTAAAGTATCCCAATCTGCCAACGAATTATCGTTTAATTTAACTGGTGACCCTTTTGAAAGCCGAAGTACTGTTGATCCTTCAAATGTTTGTCCCGATGCAGTACTGGCGTACAGTGTGGGAACAAATTTTCCTTTTGCCGGATAGGTGTGTGCCGGGTTTTGCTCGGTTGAAGATGCCCCATCGCCAAAGTCCCATTTATAGGAAGTAACTCCTTTGGTTTGGTTGGTAAACGTGGCCGTTAAACCTTCTATATCAACCTCATAAATTACATCAATCGATGATTCCACTTTGTCTTTTTTGCAGCTCGAAAAACAAAACGTTAGTGTGGCTATGAGCGTATAAAACAGTAATAATTTTAATGATTTCATATCTGTTTATTTTAATTTTTTAAAGCAATTTTTTTTCATTTTTATTATGGATTTTGAGTGCAAAGCGGGTTAGCCTGGGTTTCATCAACTGGTATATAATAAATGACTCTGGCATTATCCGGGTTCACTATCATATTTGCATATCCGGATGGATTTTGGGAAGGAACAATATCCGTTTCTTTCAAACCCGGTAAATGATAACCCCAATAAGTGCGGTTCATGCTTTTTTTATTTCTGTACACATCAAAGCTCCGATGGCCTTCAAAGGCAAGCTCAAAGCGCCTTTCTCTTAGTACAATATCTATCGCCTGATATCCTACGGGTACTGCGCCATTGTATAAAGAATTTTCTAGTCCACGATTTTTTCGAATCATATCTACATCATTAAGTGCTTCAGATATCATTCCTTTTTTGGCTTCTGCTTCCGCTTTATTTAGATACATCTCAGCAAGCCGAAACATTACCGGCGAACTGAGCGAAGGATTATCATTTTGGAATGAGAACTTAGAGATATAATAGATATCAATTCCATTTAATTTTTTCACATTTCCACTTCCGTCTTTTTGGGGTATAATATAGGACCATCGTTTATCTCCAGGATTGGTGGCCATGGAATCTCTTAATGATTTTGAAGCAAATTCTTCTCCCCATCCTGAATTTCCGTCGGAGTAAAGCATGGAAGAAATGGAAGCTTTGCCATAGTCGTCCACGTCAGTAAAAGCAATACAAAATATAGTGGCTGCTCTGGACGTTGCATTTGCAAAATAGGAAGGAAAAGAAGATGCCGTTTCGAGGGAAAACTTTCCGGAGTTGATCACTTTATCAGAATATAGAATCGTATTGTCGTGATCTTCTTTATACAAATAAGCCCGTGATAACAAAGCCCACGCAGCTTCTTTGGTTGCATACTGAACGCCTCTTGATTGGTTCATCAGTGATGCACCTTTTTCTGCATCTTTAATTATTGATTGATAAACCTCCTCTACGGTTGCCCTGGCTTTTTGTGCAGGGTCACTTGTAGATGTACGCAGAATAATTCCTGGTCCTGATGCATTTTGGGTGTACGGTTCGGCAAAAAATTTAACCAGGTTAAAGTTGCAAAATGCGCGAAGAAAATAACATTCACCAATTAACTGTTGAGTTGCTTCATCTGGGTCTTTCACTTTTTCACCCGCCTCAATTACCGTATTTACATTATTAATTATTTTGTATGAAATATACCAGAAATAACGGGTATTGCTTTGGGTAGGAGTATGGTCCAGTGTGAAGCTAAGAAAAAATGGATCTGTAGTTACCTGACCACACGCTATATCATCACTTGCAAAATCCGATAGTTGAAAATATTGACGCAGGTACATCCTGTTAAGATCGATTGTACCATTAAATTCAATATGGTCTTTAAATAAAGAGTAAGCTCCGTTTACAGATTTAGTCAGTCCTTCGGTTGATTGTGTCAAAGTAGCGGTAGTGATGGCGTCACTTGGTAATACTTCTTTTAAGCAACCTGAAAATACCAAACCCAGGGATAAAATAATGATAATTATTGTATGTTTCATATTGCAAATATTTTAGAATTTAAAATCAAGATTCAATAAAAATTGCCTGTTGTTGGGATACTTAAAATCCGAAACACCTGGAGTTACAAATGCCGCTGGCGTGATGGTGGTTTGCGGATCCTGTCCAAAAAAATTGGAAAATGTATAAACATTATCTGCGGATATAGATACGGTTATTTCTTTCATCTTCAATTTTTGTACACACTTCACAGGTAATTGATAAGAGAGGGTGATATTCCTGATTGAAATAAAATCTCCATCCTTTAAATAACGGGTAGATGTTTCGGTAGAGTTTGCAGAATTTTGTGGACTGGGATTGCTGGCTATGTCTCCGGGTTTTGTCCAGATGCTGTAACCATCTGGCAATACAGCCTGGTTCATGTAAGGCTCGCTTCCATCATTAACCACAAATCTTAAATTATTGCTGAAAATTTTATTGCCGGAAAGAAAGTAAGCATTGACACTTAAAAATAAATTTTTGTACCTGATGTGGTTGGTGAAGCCGCCCTGAAATTTTGCTAGTGCTGAACCCGTTTCCTGGTAAGTTGCTTCCGAATAATGGGAGGTGGTAGTTTTTTCCGTGATATTTCCCTGGTTGTCTTTTATGATTTTTTCCCATCGTGGTGCTCCGGTTTGAGGATCTACACCCGCCCAAACAGGCATATAGAATTCATACAAATTGCCTTTATTTCTGTATATCTGAGAAATGGCCCATGAGCCGGTTCTGATAATATCTACCGGAAGTTTTCGTAATTTATTGGTATTGAAATTAATATTAAAATCAGTACTCCATTCAAAGTTGTTTTGCCGGATGTTGATTGTATTTAACGTGATTTCCAACCCATTGTTTACGATCTCACCAACATTTTCCCATCTTTGTTCAAACCCAACTGATAATGGTTGAGAGACCTGGAGTAAAAGATTTTTTGTAACATTATTATACACATCCATGGTAAGGTTTACCCGGTTCCACAATCCAATATCAAAACCAGCATTTGCCTGGTATTTACTTTCCCACGTAAGTTTTGGGCTGGCGAGTTGCAGCGGAGTTGCCGCCCCTTGCGAATTATATTGGCTGGTAAGAGAATACAAACCAAGGTAACGCGATGACCCGATATCCTGGGTTCCGGTAACACCGTAGCTCGCACGCAATTTCAACAAATTAACAGACTGGCTTTTAAAGAAAGATTCATTGCTGACCAACCATGCTGCTGACACAGCAGGGAAAGATGCGTAACGATTAGAGGGAGGGAAAGCTGTAGATCCGTCCACACGAAAAGAACCGGTTAAAAAATATTTATTTTTATAACCATAATTTATCTGGGAAATAAAGGATTGTATGGTGGACTCATCATTGTTTCCATTAACAAGAATGTTATTGGAAACCACATTTAATACATTCAATCCTTCAGGTATTCCTTCACCAGATGCGCCTAATATTTCTGTTTTAGTGGTTTGTATTGCAACACCTGCAAGACCGCTAACACTGTGATCGCCCTTCTTTACATTAAATTTTAGAAGGTTATTAGAGATGGCACCATAATTTAAAATACTTTGTTCCTGCAAAAAACCACTTCCATGATATTGGCCCGCAACTACCGGGGAATATTGATTAGAAGTTTTATTTATGGCTGCAGAGATCCTGTTTGTACTTGAAAACACAAGCCAGTTGTTAATATCGATGCTGAGGTTTAGGTCGTAATTGGCGTCCGCTCCTTTGTAAGGATGATTAGAATTATTAATCGTATGCAGAGGATTTATTTTATCTCTCGACCACCACCTGAATGGCGAGTTACCGTCCACATACTTTGGGCCGCCGGTGCTGTCGTATGGATTGTCCCACGGTAAATTGAGATATGCATAATAGATATCATTGTAATCATAAGACTTTCCGTTAGAAACATTCAGGTTAATATTATTGTTGAGCTTTATTTTATCACTGATACGATAGGTAGAATTTGCACGCATATTCAATCGCTTAAAATTGGTATTTAGAAAAGTGCCTTTTTCATCGTAGTAAGTCAATCCCATGTAGTAATCATTTTTCTCCGTCTTGCCTGAAAGAGAAAAATAATAATTCTGCATAAAAGCGGGTTTGAAAATAGTAGTGAGCCAATTGTAGTTCTGGTCTTTTAAAGCAAGCGGGCGCTCGTTATAAAATTTAAGGATATCTACTTTATATGAATTTCCCTGGTCTGCCGGAATATAATCGCGGTATAATTGTTTCTGATAATTATACAATTGGTCTCCATTCATCATGTCCATTTTACCAAAATCGGGTGTTCTAAATCCTGTAGTTAATTTTGCTTCATACCTTGTCTTTCCTGGTTTGCCTTTTTTTGTGGTAACAATGATTACTCCTGCATTGGCTTGAGAGCCATACATAGCGGTAGCTCCTGCATCTTTTAAAACGGTTACATTTTCCACATCATTGGGATCATAATTTCCTCCAATAATTCCGTCCACTACAAACAAAGGGCTTTGCGAAGCATTCACTGAAGAAATTCCCCTTAACCTGATCTCCGGCACGGCGCCCGGAACGCCAGAACTGTTTACCACCTGAAGGCCCGAAACTTTTCCTTGTAGCATTGCGCCAATAGTGCCAGCGGTAACATCCCTAAGTTCTTCACCACTAACTACACTTATAGCACTGGTAAGTTCATTTTTATCCTTCTCACTATATCCTACTATCACAATTTCTTTTTGTTCCTGCATAATTTGATGAAGTACCACGTTTATCTCAACCTTATTACTGATAGCAATTTCCTGAGTTTTCATACCAACAAAAGAAAACACCAATACCTTTGTTGAATTGTCCGGCACTTCAATGCTAAATTCCCCATTCTCATTGGTATTGGTGCCCAGGGAGCCACCCATTATTAAAACAGATACTCCCCCGAGTGGTTTTCCATTTTCATCAACTACTTTTCCAAATACTTTTATAAACACGGGAATTACCGGGGCAACCATCTCTTCTTCAATTTTTAATTCTTTCTTTTCTTTGATTACTATGGTTCTTTCCACAATTGTAAAAGTGAGTTGTGTTTTTTCCAGGCAAATCTCTAATACATTCTGTATGGCTACATTTTGCACTTTTATAGAAACATTTCCCGCTTTCTCTAAAAGTTCATAAGGGTACAAAAAATTGTAGCCGGTTTGTTTTTGAATTTCTTTAAATACTTTTTGAATAGGAACATCGCGTAACGTGAGTGTTACTTGTTGAGAGTAGCCCGTTGCACTTGCCTGTAAACAAAAAGCCAGAATTATAATTGCGGTAATTTTCATAATCAAAAGCGATTTGGTTAAATGTTGCTTTGATCGGATAGAAAGAATCTTTAAAAACATAACTTTGTTTTTTTGGTTAAACAATAAACAGTCCCGAATGATTGTAACATTGGTAACTAAAAATTACTCCGGAGGTGTTGCAACCACTTCCGGTTTTTTACAGTTCCCATTTTTCTTAAAATCTATTTTATCTTTTTATAAAGATTTATTTTTAAATCCTTAAGGCATCACAATAACCTTTTGCCCTTCCACCTTAAATTTTACTTTTTGTGTTTGCTGCATAATATTCAGCACCTGCGAAAGGTTTACATTTCGGGAGATGGACCCTCCAAAATGGGTTGAAATATTTGCCTCGTATTCTACATCTACATCATACCATCTTTCTATTTGCCTCATGATGGTTTTAATATCGGCACGGTCAAATTGAAACTTTTCATTTTTCCATGCTATTACCGATTCTATATCTACTTTCTTTATTATTTTTATGTCGCCTGTTTTGTTAACCTCTGCCTGTTGCCCCGGCTTTAAAAAATTGGAGCCTCCCTGCTGATTTATTTTTATACTTCCTTCCAGTAAAGTAGCCTTAATGGTTGATTCATCTTCATACGAATTGATGTTGAAATGAGTTCCCAATACTTCTACTTCCATGTTAGGCAGCTTTACAATGAAAGGCTTTTCTGCATGGTGCGCAACTTCAAAATAGGCTTCGCCAACGAGCTCCACCTGCCTTTCTTTTCCAACAAAATTAGCTGGGAACCTTAAAGAAGATGCTGCATTCAGCCACACTTTTGTGCCATCTGTAAGTATCAATTGGTATTGCCCACCTCTTGGTGTGGAAATGGTATTGTAAAGCATCTCTAAATTTTTACTATTTAAACTATTGTATGATAAAACTCCATTTACTTTTGAAATTTTAATACTTCCCTGTGTAGTAAGCGCACCATTTTGCGCATTGGTGAGGTTAATAGACGTACCATTTGACAAGGTTAAGATTGCCTTGTTTCCTCCGGGAGTAATAACAGAACTGTCGCTAATTTGAATGGATGATTGAACAATTTGTGGTACCGGTTTGTTATTTAAGAAATAGAAAGCACCTGCTGAAAAAATGCAAAAAATTATTGCGGCAGCAGCATAATATGGCCTCCAGTTTCTTCTGTTTACTTGGGGAGCCATAGCCACCACCGGTACTTCCTGTTTTGCAAATCCCATTAATTGAGAAAACTTCAAATTCAATTCTGCACCTGAATGAATTTTTGCTGATGCCAGCTTTAGCCAATGATTTTTCATCAGTTGGGTAATTGCTTCTTTATTTTTTTCATTTTCCACCATTGCCAACAATTGTTTTAATTCCAATTTGGTACAAGTGTTATTCAAATATTTTTCAAGCAAAATATTGAAATCGGTATTTGATGAAGGCGTGCCTGACATAGTAAAATATTTCTAAACAAAATGTTATATACTATCAAGACGAAATATTGGGGAAGGATAACTAACAGAAGGGGAGAAATAACTTTACTTCTATAATTAAATGTGTGAGGGCATTAAAATAACCAGGCAAGCCAGGTCAGAATTTTTAGAAAGATAATCCCTGATAAATTTTTGAGCAGCTACTATATGATTATTTATGGTAGGCTTTGAAAGATGTAAGCGGACAGCTATTTGGTCGTGCGTCAAATCTTCCTCGCGGCTTAATTGATATACCTTTTTTCGCTGGGGCGATAAAAGAGAAACAGCCTCGCGTATTTTGTTTTCAAATTCCTGCATAATAATAGCGGAGTCAGTTTGATCATTATTTGGAAATTGAATTTGATCCCATAATAAATCTTGAAATTTAGGATCTTTAGCCACAGAGCGCAAAAAGTCGATGGCTTTATTGTGGCCCACCCGGAAAAGAAAGGAGTCAAATTTGGTAATTTGTGGAATGATATCTCTTCCTGTCCAAATTTTTAAGAACACATCCATAACAATTTCTTCAGTTATTTGCCGGGATTTAATGAAATCAAAAATATAAGAGTACAGTCGGTCGTAATATTTTGAAAACAAAATTTCAAATGCCGGTTCATTTCCTTTTGAAATTTGCTCCAATAAATTCTTTTCGTTATGAAGGTCAGGGTGATTCAATGGAAATTAATTTCGGTTTTGAACTTTATATTATTCAAAAGGTATTATTATAATCTTGATAATTCAAATAAAGAGTTGGTACGGTTTTTTGAATCCACCCTACACTTATGAAATAATTTTTAGTCGTTTAGATTTACCAATTAAAAGTTAAATACCCTTTATCTTAAAGATTTAATTCGCTGGAATCGTACAATTTATTACTTTTAAAAAATTCGTAGGTTTTTACATACGAACTTAACACCTAAATTTTTTTAATAATGATGAGAAAAGAGGAAATCCCGGTTATTCCACCCAAAGATATAATCATTGGTAATCCGGGAGCCACAGTAACCGTTACACAATTTGTTGACTATGAAAGCATTAAATGTGGCCCGGTACATGAAATTGTGAAGGATCTAATGAAGGCTTTTGACGATAAGATTAATTTTAATTTTCGTCATTTCCCATTGGTAAGCGTGCATCAGCGGGCCCATAAAGCGGCAGAAGCAGCTATAGGAGCGGGCCAGGTAGGCAAGTTCTTCGAAATGCATGAAATGTTGCTTGACAATCGCCGGCATTTGGGAACCATTACCTTAAAGTCCTATGCAAAAGAAGTTGGCGTTACTAACAAAACATTTTTAAACGACCTTATCAACAGTAAGTATGGGTGGTATGTTCAGGATGATCTGAGGTTTGGTATGGATTTGGGTGTAAAAGAAGCTCCTGCATTTTTAATTAATGGTGAGAGGTATGAAGGAAATATTAATCTCAAATCTTTAACTGAAGCAATTAATTTGGCGCTTAAGAAAAAGAAATTGAAGAAGGCTGCCTGATTACACTAGGCTCAATTTTTATAAAATATTTATTTATTCATAGTGCCCCCTTTTGAAACCAAAAGGGGTTTCGTTATTTGTATTTTCAAGAGCTGAAATAAATATAATCAGATCTTTATTCACATACAAAACCTTTCCGGATGGATTTTATTCGCTTGAAAAAATGGTTAGCAATAAATATTGACATGGTGTAAATAAATTTTATATTTATTAAAAGATTGGATGGAAATTCCTTCAAATAATCTAAAGATAATAACGATGACAAAGGCGCCCATTATCAAACCGAACTGGACCATTGCTTTAGGAATTCCTTTGCTAATATTTCTTGCGTGTTTCATTATTACGCTTACAGCAAAATTCAAAGCCAATAGTGCATTATACTCAAATGCAATACTGATCGATCTTTTGGTTGTAGCACCCCTTGTGTATTTTCTTGCCATTAGAAAAAGCAAGGTTTCAAAATTGTCAGTATCACGAATTTTTATTGTAGGTCTTTTGGTAGCCGGGTTTATTTTAAATACTCATGAAAACATTGTTCTTTCAAATATTAAAATGTGGGTGTCACCGATAGTTGAAGTCGTTGTAATTTTTTTTATTTTCCAAAAATTTTATGTCGCCAATAAAAGAGCTAAAGCAACACATGGTGGCCAACTTGATTTTTTAATGCATTGCCGAGCAGTGATGTTTCAGATTACCGGGAACGAAAAAGCAGGAAATATTATCTCTTCGGAAATTGCTGTTTTGTATTATGCCCTGCTGGGCAGAGGAAGTAAAACTATAGATAATGAAACCAAATTTACCGGTTATAAAGAGATTGGAATACTAAGTGTACTGTGGGTTTTCTTATTCATCTTTTTAATTGAAACTACGGGTGTACATTTTTTATTGAGTGCGTGGAACCGCACCTTTGCGTGGGTAATAACTGCATTAAGTTTTTACACTTGTATTCAATTGTTCGCTCACATAAAAGCGATAAAAGCCAGGCCCATATTGATCAATACAAACTCTTTGGAAATTCATAATGGACTCGCAGGTGATGCGTTTATTCAATTTGATAATATTGAAAAATTTGAGTTGTCAAAAAAAATGCCTGTCGGTCGCAATCCCTTTAAAATAGCGCTTATCAAGGGATTCGAAAACCATAACGTCGTAGTGTATTTAAAAAATCCGATTGAGGTTACAAAATTTTTTGGAATTAAAAAAAGTACAGATACTGTTTTATTTCATGTTGATAAAGCAAAAGAGTTTGCAAATGCATTGACATTAAAATTGGATACGAGGGAGAGTTCCAATCAGAATTAATAAAACATTTCTTTTATTTAAAATTCCTTCCACCATGAAAAATATTTTCCCTGGGAATTTCTTTTTTCTGTGATCTTGGATCGGCAAAAGAAGGAATGGAAGTTTCATCAGCATAAGCCAGTGTTAGCAAAGAAAGATTATCATCTTTTGATGCAGTAAGATGACGCAACAGTTTTGAAAAATTGAAACAGCGTTTTACGATCACATGAATTACTTCTCCTTCTACTTGTAATTTTCCTTCAACCATTATCAGCTTTGATTGTAAAATTTCTTTCCGGAATGTTTCAAAAAATTTTTCAAAAATCACGAGGTTGGCAAATCCTGTTTCGTCTTCTATTGTCATGAAACAT
>JBDSHT010000238.1:0-3026 GCA_039918315.1 Ginsengibacter sp.
ATTCCGTGAATTGTTTTGTACCCGCCAATATTGCACCACAAGGGGCATTAAAACATTTATACATGGATGTATAAACAGTGTCGAACAACTCTCCGTATTTAGCCGGTGCTATGTCAGTATGAGCTGCTTGTACAAATAACCTCGCACCATCCAAATGCGTTTTTATTCCGTTGCTTTTAGCATAGTCACATATCGGCTTAATTTTCTCGAATGTAAAAATGCGGTCTTGTTTTCTCCTCACTGGCGTTTCAATAGCAATGACACCTATTCTTGTTTCAACTCTGCCCGTTTTAGTTTGGTATGCAATATTTACCACATCGTTTACAGAAAAATCAACTGTATTGTCTCCTGTAGTAATAAGATTTAGTCCGCTAAGTGTTTCAGCACAATCGCCGCTGTCATTATAAAAATGGCTTTGTTCCTGAACTATGACTCTGCGATTATTGTTTGCAAGTTTGCGAACGGCAATATGATTTGCTAATGTTCCTGTAGGCATGAACACTGCAGATTCTTTACCCAAAAGAGTAGCAAATTTATTTTCTAATTCCTCAACAATTCCTCCTTTGGAATAATTATCTATCTTAACCTTTCCTTCGTCCACAAGTTTCATTAACAGATTGGCATATTCTTTTGGAGATAATTCTGTCCCGTCATTAATGAAATCTATTTGCTTATTGTTATCGCCTGACTTTTTAATTTGCGGTATGCCTGCAAAAGAATTAAGTTGAGCGGCTGTCGCAGCAAGTAAGCCACCCATTTCAATAAATCTCCTTCTTTGCATAATAGTTTTTTTAGAATGTCAAACCACGAGTTTAAAAGCTGCTCAAAAATCGCAGCTAACGTTGAGTATTTGCGAAGGCAGGGAATTCAATGCTCGTCTGCCCGGTACAAATGCTGATTGAATAAAGTTGAAGTTAACAACTAAAAGCCAAATTTATAACGTCAAGCCCGAGCCACTGCTGATGCTGGCACTTAGTTGATGTTTCAACGTCTAGCCTTGCTTTTGCAAATACTTTTGTTGTGCGTTCGCTTTTGTCAACTTTTGATTATAATGCCATTTTTTACAATGAAATAATCCCAAAAACCCATTTTATATTTTCCGTCTGGCGCAGGTTTTCCATTCATGTACGCTTTTGTTCCAGTCATATTTAGAAATGGTTCAAGCTCCACAGTTCCCTTATCAGTATCATATCTAACATACGATTTTGGTTGTGAATGGTTACCACCATTATTGGACCTTTGTCGGTCATAACTTTTTGTCTGTGTTTCCGCTACTATAATTTTTTTGAAATGGGAATACAGGTCTTGATAAGTTCTATTGACAAGAATTAAAGAGGATTTTACTTGTCTGCCGATTGTAATGTTTTCAGCAATTAGCTCAATATTTAGAGTTTTGTTTTTGAAATCCTTTAGTTTATAAGTTTTTTGTCCAATAGGTTGAACCGTCCCAAATGGTTTGATAGTTACTTTGTCGGTATTTATGGTCTTCCATGAAAATACTATTTCTTCATCAACTTCAAACGAGGTCTTGCTAGCTTTGAAATATTCTATTTCTGGGTTGAAGTTTGTTCCTTGATTTTTACTTTCGCCTGAATTGTGATTTGAAATCTTACTGTCATAAGAAGCTTTTTTTAGAATGTCTGATAAAATTTCATACGCCTCTAAAATTTCTTTAAATCTCTCGGTAAAGAATTCATCCCCGTCATTTTGATCAGGATGGAATTTTAGTGAAAGTTTTCTATAAGCAACTTTTATTTCTTGAAGTGAGGCACTTCTCTTTAAGCCAAGGATATAATAGTATCTTTCATTTATTAGTTATGGTATGGTCTGTTTTAAGTGACGCACAACACTCAGAAAAGTATCCGAAAAGCCCCTTTAAAAACCCGCAATAATAATCAGTTTGCGGGGATTTGCGGTATACTTTTTCCTTGACCGATGTCGCCTCTTCCTTTGTCAGGGCAGGCTCAGTTTGCTATTGGGGACAAAGTATCAATCGGTTCTTTTCTGCATTTGTTTTTAAAAATAAGGTTTTAGTTTCCAAAACACTTTTTCCTCATCAACAGATGCCCTCAGATGTTTTGTTGATTTAAAAGTATCGATTATATTTTTCAGTTAATTATTTTTTACATCAGTTTTTAATTTCAATGATATAGTTTTTCCGTTCCCTACGCCTGCGGGATTATCATTTTTTTTACCGTGAAAGTGAGTACGCTATAAATGTTATCCATCATCTGTATGCTTCCATGGATAAAATATTTTTACCAGTGTCAATGTTTTGTTTTTACAACAAGGGCATTCGCCGATATCAATACCAAACTGTTCAAGCATACGGATTTGCAAAGGAATTTTTATTAACCCTTTATGCAAAGGCAACTTCATTTTTTTGAGTACTTCATTAATACGCTGATGCCGGATTCTCCCCCAAATTCTTTTTGATACTTTATTACCTTCACAATAGCATTCAAAACTTCACAACATTTTTCATTTTCGAAAAGAGCAAGCCCTGTGAGTATTTTCAATATGTGGCAGAAGTACTTTTCACTAATACTTTTTTCACCTACATTTATAGTCTAATGCCTTCCTCGCATGCCCACGAAATTATTACGGGAAATAACTCCTCTCACTCAAAGTGATTGTTTTACTTTATTCTCAAGAAATAAAACGGAGTTTGATTTTCCATTGCATTTTCATGAAGAATTTGAACTCAATTTTATCAAAAACGCAAAAGGTGCCCGAAGAGTAATCGGCGACCACGTGGAAGATATTGACGATATTGAAATTGTGTTGGTGGGACCCAACTTGCAGCATGGATGGTTTACCCATAAATGCAAGGGCAAAACAATTGAGGAGATCACGATTCAATTTCACCGTGACCTTTTTGATGATACGTTTTTACAGCGAAACCAAATGAGTTTTATCCGAAATCTCCTGCTTCATTCTTCCAGGGGAATTCTCTTTTCAAAAGAAACGTCACTCGCCATAATGCCGCGTATCCGGCAACTTACGCACAAACAAGGCTTTGACTC
>JBDSHT010000239.1:0-4884 GCA_039918315.1 Ginsengibacter sp.
ATGCACAGACGAATACAATTTTATATTTCATAGTTAAGATAAAAATAAAAGGCAGTTTCCTAAGAAACTACCTTTCGATATTTAAAAATTATATTTCAGATTTACCCCACCATAATAATTTGCAAACTTAGGTCCTGCTACATAAGCATCGGGTATCTGGTTTACAAAAACCATGATTGGATATTTGGTGTTAGTGATATTATTTATACCTGCATACACATCAATGTCAAAATGCATAGAGAGGCTGCGTTGAAAGCCCAGCTTAGCATTCAGCAGGCTGTATGAATCAGCGATCAGAAGACCATCTGAGGTAATTGGCATCCTGTCCTTATAAAAGAAATTTACATTTCCATAGAGGCCAGGACGGGTAGTGAAATCAACTCCTATGTTGGCCACTACTTTTGCCACACCACCTACGGCTTTGTCGCTATAATCAATTACAGAGTCTTTGATGTTATTCACTACCGTGTGAAATTGGAAATCCCTGTATTTAAAATCAGAATAAGTAACATTTGCAAATGGGCTAATTGATCTGAAAAATCCTTTATCAGATTGATAGACCGTATATTTTAATAATGCCTCTAAGCCTTTGTCATCCTGCTTTCCACCATTTACCATGTAAGTATAAAGAGTGGTTGTACTATTATAAGGAACGGCAACTGTTGTGAACTTGTGCGAGAAAACAGCATCAAACACGGCTAACTGGTAAGATAACTTATCATTCAGCAAAACGCCCTTTGTTCCAATCTCAAACTGGTTACCAATTTCTGGTTGCAAAGAGCTATTCACCCTGCCGGTTACAGGTGGAACACTCGAAGGAGTAACTACATAAAAAAAGCTGCTTACAGGAGCTTTGTAACCTTTACTGTAGGATGCGTAAAGAGAAAATTGTTTACTGAAAACTTTATTGATTGCAAAGTGTGGTGAAACTAAATTTTTGTAAGAAGTATCGTAATAACTTGGTCTAACAAGTGTTTCCGGATTGAAGCGATCATCCAATTTGATGATCATATTGCTCATACCTACACCTGCTGTTATAGACAAATCCTTTGGTAATGTAAGTGTCCATTCTGTAAAAAGAGATGTGGTGCCGGTACCGGTAACATTATTGGAAGTGCTTGCATTTACAATGAAATAAGCACGACCTAACTGCCATGGATTGGTTCCGGATGTTTGTGTATCAAATGGACTTTGCTTGGTATTATATCCCAGCGTTTGTGCATTCTGGTATTGTGTTTCCACACCTGTGATTCCACTCAGGCTTATATCTTTTGAAAGATTAAATTGGGTAGAAAGCGTGGATCGTAAACCATAATTTACAGCACTCCTGTCAGTCCAGCCTCCGGCAGATGAAGCATTTCCTGTAACGCCCGATCCAAAAACTGTTGTAGTGTTAGAAACATGTTCACTGAATTTATAGGAATGGCTCAAACCCGCACGAAAACTGATCAATTTGCTATGTGCATCATTCTTTAAGTAATTGGGATTTCCTGAGTAATCATTGTTATTATATTGGTCAATAGTCAATTCGCCATATCGTTGATCGTAGCTGTTGCTATAACCAAAATAGGTGGATATATTTTGTTTGGTGTTAGGCTGAAATTCGCCCATTACATTTACAAAATCTTTTCTGGAAGCGTTATGATTACTATACCCATCAATTTTTTGATGGCCATAATTTACCATCAAAGAAGAACGTTCTCCACCCATGCTGAATCGTGTGGTATAACGTTGAAGACCATAGCTACCAATCAAAACATCCTGACCGATAGAAGTCTTTCCTTTTTCCGGTGTCATGGTTTTTAAATTGACCACACCAGAGATAGCGAGTCCGTAAAGCGTGCCGGCAGGACCTTTCACGACTTCCACATTTCCTACAGAACCAAAATCAATATCATCCAAAGTAGTGATACCTTCTGCATCTGTAATAGGAATACCATTCAAATAAACTTTATAACCCTGGCCGTCAAAATTGCTACTTACACCTCTCGTGCCGCGTGAGCCGTTTCCATAACCGCGGATATTAAATTGTTGACCTGAAGAAACTGCGCGCCTGTTCATCGTTACACCGGGAACATTTCCATTAATAGCATCTTCAAGAAAAAGACCTGTACCGCGTTTCAACTCCACTGGTGAAAGTTTGGTAATAGAAGTAGGTTGATATAATAAAGATTTGTTTTCGTTGGAAGTAGCGGTAATCTCAACATTATTCAATCTGCTTGCCACAGGTTGTAATGCAATATCTTTTGCCCCATCGCAGGCAATACCAATGTTGCGACTTCGGTAACCGATATGAGAAATGGTGATTTCCTTCACCTTTTCACAATCAATAATAAAATAACCATCAACGTCTGTGGTAGTCCCACCTTTGCCGGCAAATTTTATTGTAGCATTTTCAACTGGTTTTGATGATTGTACATCCGTGACCCTGATCTTTTTCATTTGCGCAGTTAACTGCATGCTGCATAACATTGCAGCCATTAAGAATAAATGTTTCATTAAAAGTTTTTAAAAAAATAAAAAATAGAAATCTCAGCAAATAACGCCGTATAAAACCATAGGAATTAATATCAGCGAGACGTAAAAATGTTAGGATTATACAAGCATTTGCCAGGGTGGAGGAGAGGGGACATTTTTATGATCTGCTGATATCAAAATGGTACAAACCTGTGGATCATATATTTTTTGATCTTTGCAATGCCACTTCAAAATATAGTTTGCTTCAAAAATATAATTATCTATCTGACACTTTAATTGAAACAGGTGATTATTATTTTTTTCTTTTTGTAATCTATAAAAAGAATTTCCCATAAGGCTTAAAAGATAATCCTCGCTACCATCAGCAATACAGGAAATGCTGACCATTCCATTTTTTTCTTCTTTTGAAATGATGTCGTACATCCTTCCCTCGTATTTTAATTCAGATTCTTCTAACTCAATATTGGCCTTGTTATTTTGAAGGTCAACTGCAGAAAAATTGAAAACAAAAATATGGTCGTTGTTTAGATTTCCAGAGGCAATAATTTTTCTTTGCGATTGTTTTATCTGGTGCATGCTGATATAGAATGCCAGGTAAAAACCACTGCTACAAAGCAATATGATACAGAAAAAAAATAAAGCAGGCACTTTTTTCACACGGCGAAATTAACTAATAATTGAAACGAAATAATTAAAAAGCCTTGCATGAAAAGATGATTTCACAACCTGTATCCGAATACTTTGCTGATATTCTTCAAATTATTTTTAGAAGACAGATTCAGCAATCAAATTTTTCTAATGATGCATCGTTGACTACTTTCCTTTTGCCTTTGCTTCCGCATCGAGCTGCATATTCGATTTGATTACATCCCAATATTTCTTCGCCAGCTTCAATATATACTCTGCCATCATCCTGCACCTTAAGCGGAATTGTTGGCAATGCCTTTTTTTACCATCAGTTGGTGTTCCGTAAAAGCTCACAGGCCTTGTCTCATGACCAGCGGCATAAATGAATCGTAATCTTCCATTTTTATTTAGAAGTAGTTGATAGATCTATAAGTTTGAACTTTTTTGCCGATCATTCAGCAAACGTTGTACTAAGGCCGTGGGTCAGGAGACCCGACGGCGGCTGTGTTTTACAGATTAGGGAACACCAGCGAAGGCTAAAAAATCTTGCGAAGGGGAAGGTTTGATACTTTTCTCAATCTTTCTCTTTCAAAAGAAAATTATTGATCTACGATATTATCTCTTCTCCGGTAGAATTAGGTACAATGGAATCGATGTTGGCGGTTTTTGTTTTTGTTTTTCATAATTAAACACTTATACTATGTTTTTATAAGCGTATAATAACTGCTCAACCTGTTTAATAACTGAAGAATAGATAACCACACAACAATTTCTACTATACCGGCAGGTTCCATGTGCTTCAACACTGTATTCAATACCGCATCATTAACTTGCGACGGACTATAGGCGACCGCCAGCGTCAGAAGCACCGAAGCAGCTTCGTTTTCGGTTAATGAAAGCTGCTGCTGAATCGAAGTGATGACCTCCTTACAATCGCCACCATTAGTCGGTATTTGCATTAGTGCAATTTCATCCAGAAGACCAAACTTTTCCTCGTTCAGCTCCGGGGCTAATTGTACTGATAGGTTTTTCATCTCTGATTTAAGCAGATCATTCCACACCAGCGTGCTGAAAATAAAGCCTGCGTACATTTTTATTTTTAGCCCGGTTACGGTGAGTTCTTTATCGAGGTTATCGCGCAACACTGCTGTTAATGTGCGCACTACCCGGCCTTCTTTTATGGAGTTTAGAACAGGAAATACATAACCTGTATGCTGCTTCAGGTATTCGCCTGCTGAATGGTTATCAGTGGGAACGCCTTTAGTCCATTTTTTCTCCCAAAGCACAGCGCCCGGGGCCTGTCTTATTACCCGCAAATAAGTAAGCAAGTTATCCTTCCGGGCTGCACCCGGCTTAGTAATACTAAAGCCATTGCCCGCATGTATGCCTGGTTCCCAGCCGGTTTTCATCAGCAGCGTTGCCGTATCATTAATTACTTCCTGTTCCAGTTCCACACCTACCGCATTGATGAACTTGGTTAGAAAGCCCATCATGCTTATGGAAAATACCAGCCACTCGGTTTCCGACGGAGAAAAATGTTGCTTTACCGCATCAATATCGGATAGGGTTAACGTAGAAGGTATATGCGCCAGCCCTTCGGCAAATGCTACAATGGCTTGCTCTTTTTCTGTACGCGTACCGGCTATCGCTTCAGAGCGTATACCCCTGCGTAAGGCAAAAGAACATGCATGAGCTGTGCAATAGGCGCAGGCAGACTTGCTGGAAGCCCACATCGCAAGCCCCATAGCCGCTTTGAAAGACTTGCTGCCGAAAAGTGTA